>CAZZXZ010000001.1:0-78282 GCA_964658135.1 uncultured Acetobacteraceae bacterium
CTGTGACCATGTTCGTGGCCGCGTTCATGTTCATGTTCATGGTCGTGGTCGTGGTCGTGGTGTTCCATTCTATGAATGATCCTTCAACTGATCGAAAGTCTGCAGACGCCAAAGTTTTGGAAATAGCACGCCCGCCCAGAGTAGCGTAACGGCCAATGTTACTACGCCGCCCACGACGATAGCCGGGACCAAACCGAACCATGCCGCCGTGACTCCGGACTCGAACTCACCTAATTCGTTGGATGCGCCGATGAACACAGAGTTCACCGCACTCACCCGACCTCGGATCTGATCGGGTGTTTCCAGCTGTACCAGCAGATGTCGGATGTACACGCTGACCATATCGCCCGCGCCCATCAAAGCTAAGGCGATGAGCGCCACCCAGAATCGATTCGTCAATCCGAACACCACCGTCGCCACGCCGAATATCGCGACTCCGCCGAACATCGAAAACCCGACGCGACCGGTAACCGGCCACCAGGTCAGCCAAAGTGCCGTCAAGCCGGCGCCCACCCCCGGCGCCGCCCTCAAAAATCCGAAGACGTCGGGCCCGGCATGCAGGACGTCTTTCGTGAAAGCGGGCAACAAGGCAGTGGCTCCGCCGAACAATACCGCAAAAAGATCCAACGAAATCGCACCCAGTACGGGTTTTCGACGCCACACGAACCGCAGTCCTTCCAAAAGAGTGTCCCAAGTCGCTGCTTGGCGGTCGGCCGGAGCGCGCCGAATCCTGAGTAGCAATAACAGCGCCAAAGACGCAGCGAGGGCCGCCGCGGAAGCTCCATAGACCCAGGCAGCCCCCCCGTGGACGCCACGCGACGTTGCACCGAATGCATACACGAGTCCACCGATGCTCGGACCCGCAATGGTGGCGACTTGAAAAGTGGACGAACTAACGGCGATCGCGTTCGGCAGAGCCTCCAACGGCACCAGGTTGGGGATGAAGGATTGTGTCGCCGGCATTTGGAACGCCCGGGTCACTCCGAGAAGTGCCAATACCAGATAGATGGGCCAGACGTAGCTCACCTCACCGTGTGCGAACCCGAGCAACAGCACGGCACAGATCAGGGACAGCAGCACGGTCAGGGTGATGATGAGGCGACGGTCGTACTGATCTGCGGCGTGGCCGGTGAAGAGCGAAAGACACAAGAACGGCAGAAATTGCGACAGGCCTATCAACCCCAGATCCAGCACGCGACCGGTGATGTAATACACCTGCCAGCCCACCGCAACGATGAGCATCTGCGTTGCCACCGCGGATAAAAACCTGGCGCAAATGTACAGACTGAAATCGCGATGCCTCAGTACCGCGAAGCCGCGGGAAATGCTGGTGGAACTCAAAAGGGGCTATGCTCCGCTCGGCGTAGGGTCGCCGCTAACGAATCGGCGGTACGATGACCGTCGTCGCCCGACAACTCTCCCGCAGCGCATCTTGCGAACAGGCTCTCGGGGTCAGCCGGCGGTCGAAGCAGACGTGTACTTCACGCAGCCTGGGCGCGCCTTGGCCGGTGCACGTGGCAACCACCGAGTCGGCAGGTAATTGCGGATTTGTCCGCAAAAACTGGTTCACGATGGAGGTTGGCGGCTGCTCGATGGGGGCATTTGGGCTTTTTAACGGTCCAGGAATTGCCACAGAATCGTAAGCCCTCCGCACCAGCGCGAAGAACGCCTCGGGGTCGAGACCGCTGCACGTGCCGTGCGTAGACCACTCGTGGTACACCAGCTTGCGGGCCGGCATCAAATCGGCGATTCCCTCTGCCACTGAATCGGGCACTTGGGAAGTTCCGCAATGTTGCGGCCAGCCGCGTTCGTTTTGCGGCCACAACCCATGCACGATGAAACCGAAGCGGCGCGGTCCGTTGCACTCTGCCGAGTCGGGCTGCTGCTGACAAAACGCCGGCGACCAGGACAGCGACAGCAAATAGTAGTCGAACTGACCGGGAGACGCCTCGACGTCGCGGTGACGATGTCTGGCGAAAGCCGTCGGCGCAGCAAAGCCCACGACGAGCACCAACATCGACGCCAGCCATTGCTTGAACATTTATCCTCCCGCCCGCATGGATTGCAAATCGAATCCCCCCGCACCGCTCAGCCACGTGTCCTTGTCGCGAACGATGGCCTGAGCCGGCAGAGTTTGCGTTCGCACGCCCACGCCCGCCATCGTCTTCATGGCCGTGCCGACCGCGAATATCTCGACCAGGCTCGGTCCCAACTCGATGATGTACGTCTTGATGCCCACCACCTCGTCGGCACCGAGCGCCGCCGCTTCGCGCTTGATGCGATCGAAGACGTGTTCGCGCGCATCGTAGATCAGGGTCGTCAGATCGCTGATTTCGCCCCGCACGAATCCCTTCAACGCGGCCTTGATTCCGCCGATGGCACCGAGTGAATATACCGATGTCGAGATGAGAAGTTTGAGCGGAATATACCCGAGTTGCGTCATCGCCCAGAGCTCCTCGCCGGTCAGATCGCTGGTCACCGGCGCGGCGGTGCACTCTGCGGGAAGCTGCGCATGATGAGCCGCAGTACCCGCCATGAACATTTCGTGAAAGCCGGCGAAGCGCAGGACGCTGGTGCGGATGCCCACGACCGCGTTGGCCTGCGCGGCTTTCGCGTGGCTTACCACCCGCTCGAGCGCGTGGTGCCGCGTCTCGTTGAATACGTCGCTGAATTCCTTGATCTCGCCGCGCAACAGCGTTTTGAGTGTGCCGGCAATACCGCCGATCGCACCGACCGAATATGCGATGTTGCCGAAGACGAACTCGCGCGGTTCGTATCCGGCATCCATGTGGCAATACAGTTCCTGCGCATCGTGCGCACTGCTGAAGCGCGCCGCACCCTCCCCGCCGCTGACACCCGAGCCGACGAACAGGAATTCCGAATTACCGCCCAGGTCGCGCAGCTCCGCCGTCACGCCGACGATGCCATGCACGCGCTCGCGGTCGGCTTCGGCGCGCATGCGCAGAAAAGCGGCCTGGCGTCCGGCGTGAATCATTCGCGTCACCTCCGGGATCTCGCCGCCGACGATGCCGCGGAACGCCGAGCGAACGCCGCCGAGAAAGCCCATCGACTGGATGCTGTTGCCGACGACGATGCCGCTCGGGGTGAGTCCCTGCAAGCGCATGCAATAAATTTCATTACCGGAAAGCCCGGTCAATGTGGGTCCGATGCGCAACGCTCATCTCCTCGGTCTGATTCCATCGACGTAAGGTGCCGCGGCGGCGCATCCGGCGATCACCGCCAGCAACGCGACTTGTAACGGTAACCGCGCCACCAACACCCAGTAGGGCACATGAAAGAGTTCGGGCCGCTGCAGCATGTAGATATGGCAAGGCGTCACCGCCAGCGTGAGCGCGAACAAACCGATCAAGGCGGCGCGGCGCGTCGGTGCATGAAGAATCCCTGCCGCGCCCAGCAATTCGAATACCCCGCTGACCAGCACCGCGGCACGCGGCCAGGGAATGTAGGGAGGCACGATGCTCATTTCGGTTGTCGTCAGGGCAAAGTGCGCGATTCCACCGAGGAAAAACCACAGGAACACGATAGTGAGGCCTGCGAGCACCGGGCGCGACGGCTCATTCATTCGCCGGATCGTCCTGCGCGCGCGGCGACGGCAGCGGTTCCACCTCGACGTCGGCGGCCGTGCCATACGGACCAAGATCGGGGTCGATCGGTTGGCGCCGCACATATCGACGCCGGCGCCAGAAGCGTTCCATCCTGGGCGCGAGGCCCAACCACTCGGGCTGCAGCCAGAGCGGATTCGGCGGATCGTCGAGCAACGCGGCGGCGACCATCGTGCGCATTTCCCGCGCAGCATCGAGTACCGGGGGTGCGACGTTGCGCCAGTTTGCCACCGCCGCGACGCCTTTATCCAAAGCGTTCAGTGTTCCGGTTTGAACGCGTGTCGTCGTCGACAACCACTCGAGCGGTGCGAGCGGGGTGACGTCCGGTAGCGCTTGTAGCACCATTTGTACCAATGCCTGCGGCGCGTTGCCCAGATTCAGGTCCGCTGCCGCACCGGCCGCCGACAGCGCATCGCCGGGCAGCGTATCGACCGGCAGCGCAAGCTCCGCACGGACTTCGGCAATCAAGATTTGTAACGCCCCAGCGACATCCAGAGGATGAATGTCCACCCGATCTGCCGGCGCTACCACGGCGTCAGGCTGTGCCGTTGCGGCGGACGGCGCAGGGGTCGCGCCTGCTCGGCTGTGCACGGGGTCGATCGGCGGCAGCCGTATGCTATCCATGGACGAGCGTGCTCCTACGCCGGCAGATACCGATTGATGAGCTCGACCATGCGGTCCGGATTCGCGTGAAAGGGGTCTTGACCCAGCTCCGGGAGATCCACGTAGACGCCGTTGCTCTTGAGCATCGGTTTCACGCGGACCGTTTGCTCGAGGATGTCGTCGTGCGGCGCCAGCACGGTGAGCGCCGCTTTCAACCCCTTGAGTTTTTTCTCGATGGGATAGGCGCTGGCCGCCTTGAACGCGGCGCCGGGGTAGGCCGCCAGCACGTGTTCGACGAAACGGCGCTGCATGTCGGCGACGTCGAACGGTGGTAGTCGATCGGCAAAACCGCCGCGCCAAGCGCCCAATAAATGCCCCCCCTCGCTCAGCGGCTTCAACGGCTGTTCGCTATATTTCTCCATTTGCCGCTGCTGTTCTTCTTTCGTGAACAACGGCATTCCCACCGCCATGACGCGGCGCACTTGGCCCGACAGTTGGTGCGCGATTTCGATGGCTTCGATCGATCCGGTGTGGACTCCCAAAACGTCGAATGGTCCATTGAGCGCCGCCGCTTTGAGCGCATCCACCGTGCACTGGGCGTATTGCTCCAGGGACAGAGCCCACGGCGGCGGGTCGGAGAACCCGTACCCCAATCGATCGGGGGCGAAAGTCGGGCGTGGCAACCGTTCTTGTAGCGCCTCCCACATGGCTCCGGATCGCGGACTCGGATGCAGCAGCAACAACGGCGTCCCTTTGCCCTCCTTGCTGCGCAGATGCAGTTGCTCGAATCGAGTCGCGTGGATGCGCCGGGTCAATGCCATTAATGAGTACTCAGAAAATTGCCAACCAATGCGGCCACCACCGTTGCCTGCTCGATGTGCAGCATGTGACCCGCCCCGGCGACCTGAACGATGTCGATATCCGCAAAAAGGGCGCGTAACGCCGTCTCGGTGCCGTCCTCGCCCAAGCGCGGCAGGTAATCGGACGAGTCGCCCCATAACACCAACATCGGCGCCGTCACCTCGCGCCAGATGGCTTCCGCGTCCTCTCGCTTATAGAGGGTCGGCATGACCCAGCGATGCCGAGGATCCCCCAATAGATGCACGCGTCCATCAGGCTCGAGTTTACCCCATGACCGAGCGACGAAAGCAGCCTGCGCGCCCGAGAAACGCGGATAACGGAAGGCCACGACCGAGGTGAGTTGCTCGAACGAGTCGTAGTGCTTCGACATCGGCGCGGCTTTGACCTGTGCGAGCCACTTGCGCAACTGCGCGGGCGCCCCAGCCGCAGACGATCGCGGCATCCCGAAGCCTTCCAGATTAGCCACGCAACGTACCCGCTCCGGCCGGATGCCCGCGTAGAGCGTCGCGATGTTCCCGCCCATGCTATGACCCACCAAGCGAACCGGATCCGACGGCGAGAATTGGTCGATCAACGCGTCGAGGTCGGCAAGATAATCGGCGAACCAATAGCCTTGCTGTGGCCACTCACTGTAGCCGAATCCGCGCCAATCGAGCGCCACCAGGGGGCGATCTTCTGCGAACGCGTCCACCATGAATTGAAAGGTGGCCGCGCTGTCCTGCCACCCGTGCAGCAGGAACACCGGCGGAGTCGCCGCCGTGGGGGGCGGTCCCCATAAGGTCAAATGCGTGTCGAGACCGCGAATTCGCCGGTTTTCGTGGCGCGGCACCCGCAGCGGCCGATAGGTGGTCGGTGTGCTCATGGGGGTCGATGTCCTTTTACCACACCGTCCGTTTGCGATTTCCTCAGCATCCGGAGCATGCTGCCCGACATGATGGGAGACCGCATCGGGGCGTATCGCGTTCTGCACACCTTGGGTGTCGGCGGCATGGGCGAAGTCTATCTGGCGGAACGGGCGGACGCCGAATTCGAACAAAAAGTGGCCATCAAGGTGGTGCACGGCGGTGTGTTGCGACGCGGCATTCAATCGCGTTTCAAAATCGAACGCCAAATCCTCGCCGAACTGGACCACCCGAACATCGCGCGTTTGCTGGACGGCGGCACGCTATCCGACGGCACGGCCTACATCGTCATGGAGTACGTCGACGGTATCCCGATCGATGCCTACTGCGATGCGAACCGGTTGGATGTCGCCGCCCGGCTGCGTTTGTTTCAAATCGTCTGTGGAGCCGTGCATTACGCGCATCAGAATTTGATCGTGCACCGCGACCTGAAGCCCTCCAACATTCTGGTCACGAGTTCGGGCGTGCCCAAGCTGCTCGATTTCGGGATCGCCAAACTGTTGGACGACGGCGCCTCGCCGCGCCAGCATACGTTGGCGATGACTCACGCCGGCCTGCGCCTGCTGACCCCCGACCATGCGAGTCCTGAACAGGTGCTCGGCCAGCCGATCACGACCTCGAGCGATGTGTACGTGCTGGGCGTCCTGCTCTACAAGTTGCTGGCCGGCATAGGGCCGTTCGTCATCGCCTCCATGCGGCTCACCGACCTGGAACGGGCCATTTGCGAAAAAGAACCGCCGCTGCCCAGCCATGCCGTCACGGCCGAAGGCGTCGCCGCCGCCGAAGCCATCGTCGCGCGCAACACCACGGCCAGCCGGCTGCGCCGCACCTTGAGCGGCGATCTGGACAATATTATCGGCAAGGCCATGCATAAAATCCCCGAGCGCCGTTACGGGTCTTCGCAACAGTTGGCGAGCGACATTCAGCGCTACCTGGAAGGTAAGCCGGTCATCGCCCGCCGCGACACCGTGTCGTACCGCTCGACCAAGTTCGTGCAACGTCATTGGCTGCCGGTGACGGTTGGCGTGAGCGTCTTCGCGCTGATATTGGCTTTTGCCGCCACCATGTACATTCAATCCCAGCGGATTGCCGCGGAACGGGATCGCGCCGCGCAAGCCCGCAGCCGTGCGGAACTCGAGCGCTCGCGCGCGGAAGCCGTGTCGAAATTCTTGGTCAATCTTTTCAAATTGTCGGACCCACAGGAAAATCGCGGCAATCGAGTCACGGCACGCGAATTGTTGGATTCGGGGGCGGATCGGCTGCAGGGCGCGCTACAGGATCAACCGGCCACCAAGGCTGCGCTTCTGGCCACGGTGGGAGCCGTCTATGACAGCCTGGGACAATACCGCGACGCGGTGCCCATCCTGCAGGAATCGCTGGCTCTGCAAACCGCTTCCGACCACCGTTCGCACATCGACACCTTGTTGGAATTGGCGCGCGCTTTGGCCGGCGGCGGAGATGTGAGCGGCGCAGAAGATCGATTGAACGGCGCTCTGGACATGGCACGGACCTATTTCGGCGCAGCCAGTCCGGAATCCGCCCGTGCACTGTGGGCATTCGGCCATCTGCGCTACCGGCAAGGGCGCTTTGCTGCCGCCAAGGAGTTCTATCAGCGCAGTCTCGCCATCGTGGAGACGCTGCAGACGCCACCCGCCGACATCGCGGCGCGGCTCGACGATCTTGCGACGGTGGTCCGCGAAGGCGACTTGCGGGAGGCCGATCCCATGCTGCGGGCCGCCTTGGCGATCACGCTGCAGATCTACGGACCCGAGCATATCGATGTGGCCTATGCGCGCGTCGACTTGGGAATGCTGCTGCACGATGAGGGAGATCTGGCCGGTGCGCAGTTCGAGTACACCACGGCGCTCGCCATCTACGACCGCTCGCTGCCCGCGAGCCGCCTGTGGCGCGCCGTCGCTTTGATGCAGCTGGCCCGCCTTCTGGTGGATCGTGGCAATGCCGATGAAGCATTGGCGCTGAGCGAGCAGTCCTTGAGCCTGTGGGCCGTCTCCCCCATGGCGTCGAATTCCGGCGCGGCGCAGGCTCACACCATCCACGCGTATGCGCTGGAGCATTTGGGCCGGTCGAACGAGGCCGCGAATGAGTTGGGTGCGGCCGTGCCCGTGCTGGCTGCCGCCCGCGGGCTCGACGACCCGGCCGTACGCCGCGCCCAGAGCTGGCTGACCGTCGCGCAGGCCGAACCGTCGCCGTTGCAGGCCCAAACGAACCTCCCCTGACGCCGCGCTACGCGCTCAAGAAAATCTTGTACGCCAAATTATCGGTTTCATCCGTGTAGGCATACTGCAAATCATTGAGGTGCAGTAGAAACTCCGCGCGGCTCGCCGGCGGCACTTGGATGCCGGCCAGGACGCGGCCGTGATCCGAGCCATGATTGCGGTAGTGGAACAGACTGATGTTCCAGGCGATGCCGATCGCTCGCAGGAACTTCAGCAGTGCGCCCGGACGTTCGGGAAATTCGAAACGATAGAGACGCTCGTCGGCCAGTTCGTGCGCGTGACCGCCGACCATGTAGCGCACGTGCAGCTTCGCCATCTCGTTGTCCGACATGTCGCGGACTTCGAAGCCCGCCCGAGCGATGGTTTTCATCAGCGACTCACGTTCGCTCTTGTCCTGCGCAAGCGCCAGGCCGACGAACACCTGGGCGGCGTCGGCGTTGCCATAGCGATAATTGAATTCTGTGACGCTGCGGGTGCCGAGCAATTCGCAAAATCTCAAGAACGAACCGGGCACTTCCGGCATTTCGACCGCCAGCAGTGCTTCGCGCTGCGCGCCGATGTCTGCGCGCTCGGCTACGTAGCGGAGTCGGTCGAAATTCATGTTCGCGCCGCAGTTGATGGCGACGAACGTACGTTCGTCGCACGCCTCGCGAACCACATATTTCTTGATGCCGGCCACGGCCAGCGCACCGGCCGGCTCGACGATCGAACGGGTGTCTTCGAAAATATCCTGGATGGCCGCACAGATTTGATCGGTGGTCACCAGCACGATCTCATCGACGTAGGCGCGCGCGAGCCGGAACGGTTCCTCGCCCACCCGCTTGACGGCAACGCCGTCGGCAAAGAGACCGACGCGATCGAGTGTGATGCGTTTGCCGGCGCGCAACGAGTCGTACATGCTCGCGCAATCCTCGGGCTCCACTCCGATGATTTTTATCCGCGGATAGAGCGACTTAGCGTAGGCGGCGATGCCCGCGATCAGCCCGCCGCCGCCCACCGGCACGAAGATGGCATCGATGGCATCGCCATGCAGCTGGCGCAGGATTTCCATCGCGATGGTCCCCTGGCCCGCGATCACGTCCGGATCGTCGAACGGATGCACGAAGACGAGGGCGCGCTGCCGAGCGACGATCAGCGCGTGCTCGTACGCGGTGTCGTAATCGTCGCCGTGCAATACGATCTCGGCGCCGAAACTCGCCACTGCGCTGACTTTTATTTCGGGTGTGGTGACCGGCATGACGATCACCGCCGGGATGCCGCGTGTGCGCGCGGCCAATGCGACGCCTTGGGCGTGGTTGCCGGCCGATGCGCAAATGACGCCGCGCTGGGCGCTGATGTCCGATAATTGCGCGATCTTGTTGTAGGCACCACGGATCTTGAACGAGAACACCGGCTGCAAATCTTCCCGCTTGAAGAAAATGCGATTTGCCAAACGCTGCGAAAGCCGCGGCGCGACCTCCAAGGGCGTCTCGATAGCCACATCGTACACTTTGGCTTTGAGGATTTTCTCGACGTAGTTTTCTTGCATGGCTCGCGAGTCGGTTGGCGCGCTACCTTAGCTCAAGCGGCCGCGCGGCGGAATGGTGCGCCGATAGTCGTAGGGCGACTCGACCCCCCTGCAGGACAGCACGTCTGACGCTCGACGAATTGGGTAGACTAACGGCCATGCGCACCCTCAAGTGGTTGATCGTACTCGGTTTGGTCGCCTCCTCTTCCGCATATTCCTCGGCCGGTCCGGCGCAGGCCACCGCCAACGTCACGGCGCGTTTGGTCAGCGAAACGAGCGGCATCGCCCCGGGGCAGACGATTTGGCTCGCGCTGGAACTGAACATCCGCGCCGGCTGGCACACTTACTGGCGCAATCCGGGGGATTCGGGCGAAGCCACCAGTGTGGCGTGGACCTTGCCGAATGGTTTGACGGCCGGTGCCATCGTGTGGCCCGCGCCGCATCGCTTCGACCTGCCACCGTTGGTCAATTACGGCTACGCGGATCACGTGATGCATTTGATTCCGCTCACGGCAGCCAAGACCCTCGATCCGGGCACGCCTGCGGTCTTGACGGCGAAAGCCAGCTGGCTGGTCTGTTCCGACGTGTGTATTCCGGAGGACGTGAGTCTGCAACTGACCTTGCCGACGGCGGCCGCGATGGCCGGTCCGGATCCGGGCATGAAGGGACTCTTTGCGGCAGCGCGGGCGACCCTGCCGAGTCCCGAACCGGCGGCGACCCACGTCAGTCTCCGGGATGGCCGGTGGGTCATCGAACTCGGCAAGGAGTGGGGCAACACGCTCTCCCGGATCACCGCCTTGAGCTTCTTTCCCGAAGCGGCGGGCAGCGTCGAATATGCTGCGCCGCAAATCCTGACCCGGTCTCGGGACGCCATTCAACTGGCCCTCAAGGCGGGCGATCAGACACCCAAAGACGGCGTCCTGCGCGGTGTGCTGATGGCGACCGAACAGAACGGCAGCGAGACCATCACGCTGCCCATCGAGATCGGCGCGCGCTCGACCGAGGTGCAGCCGATGTCCGCAACCCTGCCGCTCCCGTCGCTCGTGTTGCTGGCCATTCTCGGCGGGTTGATCTTGAATTTGATGCCCTGCGTGTTTCCGGTCCTCTCCATCAAAGCCATGGGTTTGGTCGAGCAAGCGAAGACCCATCCGGCCGCCGTTCGCCGCAAGGGACTGGTTTTTGCGGCCGGAGTCATCACTTCGATGCTCGCCTTGGCGGTGGTACTGCTGACCTTGCGCGCCGGTGGGGAACAGATCGGTTGGGGTTTTCAGTTGCAGTCGCCGCTGTTCGTGACGCTGATGATCTACCTATTGTTGGCAGTGGGTCTGAATCTGTCCGGCGTGTTCGAGATCGGTGGCGGCCTGGCCGGTGTCGGCGACGGCTTGACGCGAGGCGACTCGGCGCGTGCAGCATTTTTCACGGGTGTGCTGACGACGTTGGTCGCCACTCCCTGCACGGCGCCTTTCATGGCGGCTGCCGTGGGAGCTGCGCTGTCGCAGCCTCCGGCGGTGGCGCTTACGATCTTTGCCGCCTTGGGCTTTGGCCTCGCGCTCCCGTACTTGCTGATTTCCTTTGCGCCATGGATGCGTCGGGCGCTGCCCAGACCGGGCGCTTGGATGGACACCTTGAAACAGCTGTTCGCGTTTCCCATGTACGGCTCAGCCGCCTGGCTCTTGTGGGTGCTCGCCCAGCAGACCTCGGCGCTCGGCTTCGGTGCCGCGCTCGGCGGCGCCTTGCTCGTCGCTCTCGCGGCGTGGGCCTATCAGAAATCGAAGCTGACCAGCTCGGGTGGGCGCGTCACCGCGCTGGCCACGGTGTTGATCTCGATCTTGCTGGCCGTGTTGCTTCCCGTTCGTTATGCCGGAGTCGCCGCGGCGGCGGCCGTGCGCGGCGGCAGCGCAGCAACCGCACCGGACGAGGACGGCTGGCAACGCTACGATGCGACGCGCGCGGCCGAACTCGCTGCGGCGGGCAAGCCGCTGCTCATCAACTTCACGGCCAGCTGGTGCCTTACCTGCCTGGTCAACGAACGCAATGCTTTCGGCGATGCACAAGTTCGGCAGGTGTTCCGCGGCAAGGGCGTCACCTTGATGAAAGGGGACTGGACCAATCAGGACCCCGCCATCACGAAAGCATTGGCGTCGTTCGGTCGCGCCGGCGTGCCGCTGTACGTGGTTTACAACGCCAAGACGGGCGCGCCGGACCCGCTCATCCTTCCCCAGCTTCTCACCGCGGGCGTGGTTCGCGACACGTTCGGCAATTTGCCGGATCGCGATTTGAAATAACCGCAGCATGCCTCCATGCTGAGCGCGATGGGTCAAACGCACACGACCGCCATTCCGGTGATCGATTTTCGTCGGCAAGGCATGATGCTCGATTGGCATTGCGGCAGCGGCACCTGGACGGCGTGCGACGATCCGCCCGCGCTGCTGCATGGTGTCGCGTTGATCCGCGCCGGGCAGCCCGGCGTCTGCATGTATGGTCGCGACGGACTTCTTCACCTTCAGGTCGGAGATGATCAATACGCGCTGTCGGAGCATTTGCCGCATCTGCGTTTTGTCCGCGACTGGGCGAGCGCCGGATTGCGGCGGCGCTTCCTCGTCGAATCCGGCGCGGGCGACGTGCTGCTGAGCCACTCTTACTGGAGCGATCAAGGCGACGCCTTCTTCGAGTGGCTGACGGCGCGCGCCGAGGATCCCGAATGGCGTTCGACGACAAGCCGTCTATGGTCCGACGGAGTCGAAGCCGCAGTGCTCCGGGCGGGTTAGTCGGGGCTCGGGTCGCGCGGCAGCAGCCCGGCCACTTCCGCCGCGGTCAGGTCGCGCCACTGGCCGGATTCCAAGGCGCCCAGCTCGATATCGATGATGCGCGTGCGCAGCAAACGTTGCGCCCGATAACCCAACGCGGAGCACATCCGCCGAATCTGCCGGTTGAGTCCTTGGGTCAGAATCACCCGGAAAGTGTGCTCATTCACACGCACGACCTGCGCCGCTTGGGTGACGTTACCGCGGATTTTCACCCCGCCCCGAAACATGTCGAGGGCCAGATCGGTGATCGGTCGATCCACCGTCACGAGGTACTCTTTTTCGTGATTATTCTCGGCACGGAGAATCTCATTGACGATGTCGCCGTCGTTGGTCAACAGGATCAGTCCTTCGGAGTCCTTGTCGAGACGTCCTACGGGGAAAATCCGTTCCGGATGGCCCACCAGATCGATGATGTTGCCCTCGATATGGGCTTCAGTGGTGCAGGTGACGCCCACCGGCTTGTTGAGGGCCAGATAGACGGGTGTTTTCCTGACACCGATGAGTGCGCCATCCACGCGCACCTCGTCGCCGTCGTTCACCTGCGTTCCCAGCAAGGCCAGCGAGCCGTTACACGTGACGCGTTTCGCTTCGATCCATTTATCCGCCTCTCGACGCGAACACATTCCCGTTGCGCCGAGGTATTTATTGAGCCTCATGGGTCCGCGCTTTACGGCACCGCTTGCAAAAATGGGGCGACCTGGGCGGCCAGCGTCTTTGGCGCCGTTTCGAACAAATCGGCCGCATAGTCGGCGAGGTCGATAAAACGCGCATTCGGCAACGTCTTGTCGCTCCACTGCGCTTCGTCTGCACCTAATTTGATCCGCATCACGAGGCTCGGCTGAGCTGCGGGCGGCAATGCGTCCAGGACCGGCGCTGCGACCAGCACGAGGCGTCGCACCAACGTCGGTTGCGCCGCGGCTAACTGAAGTGCGACCCCCGCACCGAACCGCAATCCGAGTACGTCGATCTGGCGCAACCGCAAGTCGACCGCCAGATCCGCGATCGCGGCTGCCGCGTCTTTGTAGTTCAAGCTCGCGGCCGGGTCGGATTCTCCGCAGCCGGGCAGATCAGGCGCATAAACCGATCGGTCGACGGCAATGGCCGGCAGAAATGCTGCGAAGGTCCGGCTCGACGATTGCTCCGGATGGATGCAAAACAGCGTCACACCCTCATCGAAACCGCCGGTGGTGGGGAACGCCGTGCGCACGTGCAACTGACCGAAGCGACAATCGAAATACGCACGGCGGGTGCGGACCGCCTCGGGAAAGAAGGTCGATTTCTGCTTAGCCACTCACGGCCTCCGACGATGAATATTCCGGTCGCAAGGATACGCGACTCCCCACGACATCTGCCGAGCCTTCCAAGCGCACTCAGAAATATGGCAAATGTGGTATTTTTAATACATTAATTTTCGCATTTATTTGCAATAAAGCTAGCTTCAAAAGCCTCGCGGGACTAGAGTGTTGCTCGGACGCAATAAAGACTTTAGGGAAGTAAAAAAGAGACCAATCATCGTTGGAGCGCACTATAAAGCGCCACGATCAGGCATGGGGAACTTGAAAGCCGGGCTTTGCCCGGCTTTTTTATTGTCCGCGCGCTGCGCCATCCGCGGTTGCTCCGGGCACCACGCGATCCCACACGCGCGACATCGTAAAACCAGCCGATCGCCCCCCCTTGAAACCCACCACTTCGATGAGGCGCCGACCGTCGTCCGACACGCTGTAACGCTCTTCGAACGGCGGATGATCGTCGTCCGGTTCGCCGCCCTGCACCACCAGGGTTTTAGCTTCCCAACCGCACGGCGTCGGTAATTGGTCACTGCGGTTGCGCGCCGGCATGTCGCGGCCGTGCGGCGCAGCGGCGTCCAACTTTTTATGCGCGTGTGGCGAGCCGCCGGCAATCGGCTGATAAACACGGCTCAAGCCGCCGGAGCTGACGGACACGACGCCCGCCACCTGGTTGATGTCCACGTCTCGACCCGGCCAACGCAACGCCGCACCCAAGGCGTCGATGGCCGGCACGCTCGGCCCGCCAGGCATTCCATTCAGACCGCCGAAACCGCCGGCGCCACCGCCCCGACCGCCTCGCCCGCCGCCGGGCCCACCTTGCCCCCCGGGCCCGCCTTGTCCCTGCCCCCCGGCGCCGCTGGGTCCCGAACCCGCTTTCGACGGGTCCATTTGGCTCTGTATGAGCCGCAGCGGATCGTCGCTGTCCTCTTCGTTGAGTCGCCAATGCCCCGAAAAGTCCACGCCCGGAGGCGGCTTCAACGCCAATTGTTCGCTTGCGCAAGCGGACAGCAAGACCAACGCCAGGACCACCACGACTCGCATGCAGCACCTCTTGCGCGAAGTTTATAGTCAAAGGCGCAGGCTGGCGCAATCACGGTTCGCGCGGAAACCCATTACAATGACGACGGCGGGCAGGCCGCGACCGTCAGGGCAACTTAAAGTAATCGGCTATGTATCGATATGATGTAGTGGACAAGGCGCTCGTCGATGAGCGTGTGCGGGAATTTCGCGACCAAACGCGACGTTTTCTGGCGGGCGACCTGTCCGACGATGAGTTCAAGCACCTGCGTTTACGCAATGGTCTGTACATCCAGACTCATGCACCCATGCTGCGGGTCGCCATTCCGTATGGTCTGTTGTCATCCACGCAATTGCGCATGCTGGGCGCCATCGCCCGGCGCTACGATCGCGGCTACGGGCATTTCACGACCCGCCAGAACATTCAATACAACTGGCCTGCATTGGCCACGGTGCCGGATATTCTGGCGGATCTCGCCGCCGTCGAAATGCATGCGATCCAAACCAGCGGCAACTGTATTCGTAACACCACCTCGGATCATCTGGCCGGTGTCGCGCCCCATGAGCTCGAAGACCCGCGTCCATGGTGCGAGCTCATCCGGCAGTGGTCCACGTTCCATCCAGAATTCACCTACCTGCCTAGGAAATTCAAGATCGCGGTCACCGGTGCTCCGCAAGATCGTGCCGCGTCGATGGTGCACGATGTCGGTGTTCACATCGCGCGCGGGCCGGGCGGAGAACCGGGTTTCGAAATCATCGTGGGCGGTGGCCTCGGCCGCACGCCCATCATCGGTCAGGTGGTCCGCGACTTCCTGCCGCGCGAGCATTTGTTGTCGTATCTGGAAGCGGTGTTGCGCGTCTACAATCTGGAGGGACGGCGCGACAATCTGACCAAGGCTCGCATCAAGATTCTGGTCAAATCGCTGGGGATCGCCGAGTTCAAGCGTCGGGTCGAGGCGGAATGGGAGCTCATTCGCGACGGTGGCTTGCGGGTGACCGAAGCCGAGGTGCGGCGCATGCGCGATTTCTTCCGGCCGCCGCCGTACGCGACGCTCGCCGACGTGCAGCCCGATCTTGGCAAGCCGGCGGCCTTCCGGGCTTGGTACCGTTACAACACGGCCGCCCACAAAATACCGGGCTACCGCGTCGTCTACGTCTCGTTGAAGAAGGCCGACGTCGCACCGGGTGATGCCACCGATGCCCAGATGGAACTGATCGCCGACTTGGCGGATCGCTACAGTTTCGGCGAGATACGCGTGACGCACACGCAGAATCTGCTGTTCGCGGATGTCGAGCAGGAAAAGACTTTCGAGTTGTGGCGAAGTCTCGATGCGGCGGGACTGGCGACGCCGAACATCGGCACGCTGACCGACATGATTTGCTGTCCGGGGCTCGATTTTTGCAGTTTGGCCAACGCCAGTTCCATCGATGTGGCGAAACTCATCAACGATCGTTTCGACGATTACGATTATGTCTACGACCTGGGCGAACTCGACATCAAGATGTCGGGCTGCATGAACGCCTGCGGACATCACCATGTCGGCAACATCGGTATCTTGGGGGTCGATAAGGGCGGCGAAGCCTGGTACCAGATCACCATCGGCGGTGCCGCGGGTGCCGACGCAGCGCTGGGATCGGTCATCGGTCCCTCCGTCAAGAAAGCCGACGTCGCCGAGACCATTGCCAAGATACTGGCGGTGTATGTGGAACATCGGCACGCCGATGAAACATTCCTCGATACCGTACGCCGTCTCGGCGTGAAACCATTCAAGGACAGGGTGTATGCCGCGCCAGTTGCTGCGTGACGGTCTCATCGTCGACGATGATTGGACCTATCTGGCGCCGGACGTCGCGGCAGACCCCGCCGCACTCATCGTTCCGTTCGATCGGTGGTTGGCCGAGCGCGAGCGCTGGTCGGCTTATCCCGGGCGGCTCGGCGTCGTGTTGCTGCCGGCTCAAAAAGTCGAACAACTCGTCCCGGATCTGGCGCGTTTTGCATTGATCGGCGCCGATTTCCCCGGCCCCAGCGACGGCCGTGGATACACCCAAGGGCGGCTGCTGCGCGAGCGCTACGGCTTCACCGGCGAACTTCGCGCCTTGGGTTACGTACGCCGCGATCAGCTCTTCTTTCTGGCGCGTTGCGGTTTCAACAGCTTTCAATTGGGCGACGCCGATCTTACCGACGCGGCCGGCGCGCTCTCGACGTTCAGTGCCGAGTATCAGCCGTCGAACGACGCCGGGCTGGCGCACGAGCTGCGGCGCCGCTAGATCGGTCCGGCGGCACCGCCCGGTCTATCCGCCGGCACCTCCGCTGGATAGACCTGCCAACGGCGGAATTTCACGCCCACTTTTTGACCGACGTGATATTTCTGCTGGTCGAATTGCTCGCGGCTGATCTCCGCTTCCAAGGTTTCACGCACGGCTTGGCCTTCTGCGCATAATTCAACCCGGACGATGGGACCGATCACACGCACGTCTTGCACGATGGCGGGCCAGCCCTCATCGGGGCCGGCGATGTCGATCTCGTGCGGTCGGATCAACGCAATTCGCTCGCCGTCCGGCGCACCGTCCGCGACAGTGCCCAGATCGAGCGTTCCCACCAGCGCGCGGCCGGCGCGCCATTTGATCGGCAACTCATTGACCTGACCGAGGAAGCGGTGCACGAAGGCCGATGAAGGGACGTCGTAAACCTCGCCTGGAATGCCGGTCTGCTCGATCCGCCCCCGGTTCAACACGACGATGGTGTCGGCGACTTCGATCGCTTCCTGTTGATCGTGCGTGACGAAGATGCTGGTGAATTTCAATTCGGCATGCAGACGGCGCAACCAGCGCCGCAATTCGTGGCGGACCTGCGCATCGAGCGCGCCGAAAGGTTCGTCCAACAACAGCACTTCCGGATCGACCGCCAGCGCGCGCGCCAGCGCCACGCGCTGCTTCTGCCCCCCCGACAGTTGCGCGGGAAAACGCTCGCCGGCCCAACCGAGCTGTACCAGGTCCAACAAAGACTGGACCTTCTTGCGCAGAGTCGCCGCCGGCGGACGTTCGCGCCGCGATTTGATCTTCAAACCGAAGGCGACGTTCTCGAACACCGACATGTGTCGGAACAACGCGTAGTTTTGAAACACGAAACCGACTTTACGGTCGCGGATCGGCCATAGCGTTGCATCGCGTCCATCGAACAAGACCTGACCCTTATCCGGACTTTCAAGACCGGCGATGATACGCAGCAACGTCGTCTTGCCACAGCCGGATGGGCCCAGCAACGCGATCAAGCCGCCTGTCGGGACGTCCAGATCGATGTGATCGACGGCGGCGAAGGCGCCGAACTGCTTGGTCACGCCGCGCAGCGTGATGCTCATGTCTTCTCTCCGGCGGTTCTTTCTCGCAGCAGCCGCGCCCCGTCTCGCAGCTCCGGTTGCCGCCATTCGAGGATGCTCTTGCCGGCGAGCGTCAACAGCGCCAGCAACGCGAGCAGCGAAGCGACCGCGAACGCGGCGGTGTAGTTGTACTCGTTGTACAAAATCTCGACGTGCAGCGGCAACGTGTTGGTCAACCCGCGAATGTGTCCGGAGACCACCGACACCGCCCCGAACTCCCCCATGGCCCGCGCATTGCACAGCAACACGCCATACAGGAGTCCCCAGCGGATGTTGGGCAGCGTCACGTGCCAGAAGGTCTGCCAGCCACTGGCGCCCAGCGACAACGCGGTCTCTTCGTCGTCGCGTCCCAAGGTCTGCATCACGGGAATCAGCTCGCGGGCGACGAAAGGAAAAGTTACGAAAATGGTCGCGAGCACGATGCCCGGAACGGCGAAGACGATGCGGATGTCGTGCTCCTGAAGGTAAGGACCGAACCAGCCATGCGCACCAAAAATCAGGATATACGTGAGTCCCGCGATCACCGGCGAGACGGCGAACGGCAGATCGATCAGGGTGATGAGCGCGCTCTTGCCGCGAAACTCGAATTTCGTGATGGCCCACGCCGCCGCCACGCCGAACACGAGATTCATCGGCACCGCGATCACCGCCACGAGCATCGTGAGTTTGATGGCCTTCCATGCCATGGGGTTGGTGATCGCGGCCACGTACGTGGAGACACCCTTGGCGAGCGCCTGCGTGAACACGACCACCAGCGGCAGCAACAAAAACGCCGCGAGAAATGTCAGGGCGATGGCGATCAACAGGACGCGGCCCCAACCTCCATTGCGGCGCGGTGTGCGACCGAGCATGGTTTGCGAAGCGGTCATGGAATAGCCGGCGGCCGGGGCGGGGACGCTCATCAACGACCGTCGTTTCTGGTCAGCGCCCAGCTCTGCAGGGCATTGATGGCCAGCATCAAGCTGAAGGACAGAATCAGCATGACCACGGCGATCGCGGTTGCCCCGGCATAGTCGTACTGTTCCAGTTTCGTGATGATGAGCAGCGGCGCGATTTCCGATCGCATGGGCATGTTGCCCGCGATGAAGATCACCGATCCATACTCGCCCACGCCGCGGGCGAACGCCAGTGCGAACCCGGTCAACAGAGCGGGCCACAGAGCCGGCAGGATCACGCGGCTGAAGGTCTGCCACTCGGAGGCTCCGAGCGTTGCGGCGGCCTGCTCGACGTCCTTGTCGAGCTCTTCGAGCACCGGCTGCAGCGTACGCACCACGAACGGCAAACCGATGAATACCAACGCGACGACGACGCCGATCGGCTTGAAAGCCACCTGGATCCCCAGCGGCTTCAACAAGTGGCCGAGCCAGCCGTTCGGTGCGTACAGCGCGGTGAGTGCGATGCCGGCGACCGCCGTGGGCAATGCGAATGGCAGATCGACCATGGCATCGATGAGTCGTTTGAAGGGAAACGTATAGCGCACCAACACCCAGACGATGATGAGACCGAACACGGCATTGACGGCGGCGGCGAGCAGCGCGGCACCGAAGCTCAGCCGCAGCGACGCCAGAACCCGCGGCGACGTGACGACCGTCCAGAAATGGCCGAGACCTAGGTCGAGGCTGCGTATGAACGTGGCCGACAGCGGAATGAGCACCACCAGCGACAGATACACCATCGTGTACCCGAGGGTCAGGCCGAAGCCCGGTATCAACGGACTTTTACTCGCCATAGATTCGGTCGAAACTCCCGCCGTCGGCGAAATGCGCGGCCTGTGCCTTCGCCCAACCGCCGAACACCGCATCGATGGTCACCAGCGACAGCGTCTGAAACTGTTGCGCATACTGCGCCGCGATCTGCGGATCGCGCGGACGATAGAAGTGTTTGGCGGCGATCTCCTGTCCTTCCTTGGAGTATAGGTACTGTAAGTACGCTTCGGCCACGGCACGGGTTCCGTGCTTGTCGACGACCTTATCGACGATGCTCACCGGCGGCTCCGCCAAGATGCTCAGACTGGGTGCCACGATGTCGAACTTGTCGGGACCCAATTCCTTGACCGCCAGATACGCTTCGTTTTCCCATGCCAGCAAGACGTCGCCGATGCCGCGCTCGACGAAGGTGACCGTCGCGCCGCGTGAACCGGAGTCGAGCACCGGCACGTTCTTGTAGATTTTTTTGACGAACGCCTCCGCCGTGGTCGCATTGCCGCCGGGTTGCTTGAGCGCCCATGCCCAGGCGGCCAGATAATTCCAGCGCGCGCCGCCCGACGTCTTCGGACTCGCCGTGATGACCGCGACGCCCGGCCGCGCAAGATCGTTCCAATCATGGATGTTTTTCGGGTTTCCCTTGCGCACCAAGAACACGATGGTGGAGGTGTAGGGCGTGCTGTTGAAAGGCAACCGGGACTGCCAATTGGCGGGGATCAACTTGCCTTGCAGAGAGAGTGCGTCGATGTCGTAGGCCAATGCCAGGGTGACGACATCGGCCCCCAAACCGTCGATGACGGAGCGCGCTTGTTTGCCCGAACCGCCGTGGCTCTGGTTGATGACCACCGTGTCCCCGGTTTTCGACTTCCAATACGTCGCGAACGCCCTGTTGAAGTCGTCGTAGAGCTCGCGAGTCGGATCGTACGAGACGTTCAGCAAGGTCACCGTGGCCGCCTGGACTCGCAGCATCCCGAAGGACATCGCGAGCAGACCGATCGTAAGAAAAAACGCGCGTCGTGCCATCATGATTTGTCTCGCAGCGGAATCTTCAGGCCGATCAGCTTTCGATCGACGTCTTCCTGTGTTTCCATCTTTTCGATTTCCCGAACCAGCTTGCGCGGCAGATGCGGGGCCAGCAATTCGATGAACTCGTACATGTAGGCGCGTAACAGCGCACTGCGCCGGAAGCCGATCCACGTGGTATGGCCCTCGAATAGATGATCGGCATCGAGTACCGCGAGATCCGCATCGATCACGGGGTCGATCGCGAGCCGCGCCATGATCCCCACACCCAAGCCGATGCGGACATAGGTTTTCAGCACGTCCGAATCGCGTGCCGTCAAGGCGACGTCGAGCGACAGCCCGGCGGTCTCGAAGAGCGCCGGCAGCGAGGATCGTCCGGCGAAACTGAAGACATAGGTAACGATGGGGTAGTCCGCCAATTTTTTCAGCGTGAGCTTGCCGGCCGAGGCCAACGGGTGCCCGCGCGGGATCACCACCGCCCGATGCCAGCGATACACGGGCAGCCGCACCAAGTGGGGAAAGAGTTCCTCGGAACCGGTGGCGATCGCAAAATCCACTCGGTCGCGGGCCACCAACTCGGCGATCTGTTCCGACGTGCCTTGGTGAAGATGCAGCCGGACTTTTGGATACTTCAAACGAAATGCGCGGATCACCTCCGGCAGCACGTAACGCGCCTGGGTGTGCGTGGTGGCGATCGACAAGGTGCCCCCGTCCGCCTTGCGCAGTTCGGCGGACGTGCGCCGTATGTTCTGCATCTCGCGCAGGATGCTGCCGGCACGCGAGATGATTTCATCGCCGGCCGATGTGGTGCGCGTCAGCGCACGACCTTCGCGCTCGAAAAGTTGAAAGCCGAGCTCTTCCTCCAGCATCTTCAGCTGACGGCTGACGCCAGGCTGCGAGGTGTGCAGCTGACGCGCTGCCGCCGTGATGTTCAAACCGTTCTCGTGCACCGCCACCAGGTAGCGTAACTGTTGGAATTTCATGGGATCGTCGTTCGCATCTTCCTAGGATATAAGGTTGCGGTGGAATGCGCAGGTTAGCCCGCCGTCGGGGTCCATCACTAAAACGCATGTACTCATAAGCGTAAGTTCGTTCCCCGCGCGGTCGCGGGCCACGGCGCCTGGGCCATTTGCAAAAAACGTTTACCTTACAGTAGCTTGCGTGATACCGGCTTGCCGGACATCGGCCGCGCCCCGCGTCGGCGGTACCTGCTGCTGCGCGGTCGGCGCACCTGTGCGACGATTGCGGCAGTGAATTATTTTCCCGTCTTTTTCGATCTCCACGGACTTCCGGTGCTCGTCGTCGGCGGCGGCGAGGTGGCTTTACGCAAGATATTCCTGTTGGAGCGCTGCGGCGCGCGCATCAAGTTGGTGGCTCCGGACGTCGTCGAGGAACTGGTCGAGAAAGCGGCCCAGGGGCGGCTGAGCCTCGAACGGCGGGAATTCATACCCGGCGATTTGGACGGGGTGCGGCTGGTGATCGTGGCCACCTCGCGCCGTGCGATCAATCATGGGATAGCAATCTTGTGCGAATCTCGCGCCATTCCGGTCAACGTCGTCGACGATCGCGCGGCATCCCGGTTCATCGTCCCGGCGATCGTCGACCGCGATCCCGTGTTGGTTGCCATCTCGACGGGCGGCACGTCGCCGGTTTTGGCGCGGCGCTTGCGCGAGCGTCTCGAAGTCTTCATTCCCAAACGCTTCGGCGAATTGGCGTTGTGGCTGCGCGGTCTGCGGGAGAGCAGCCTGGAACGCTTGCGCGATACGCAGGAGCGGCGCCGATTTTTCGAGGCCATCGTCGATGGACCCGCCGCCCGGCGGTTCATCGCAGGCGATGCACAGGGCGCGCTGCGGATCGCCGAAGAACTGATCGCCGGCACGTTGGCCGCTGCGCGGCCCGCTGGGTCCGTGACCTTGGTGGGTGCCGGTCCCGGCGATCCGGAGCTGCTGACGTTGAAAGCGCTGCGCGCGCTGCAGGATGCGGACGTGATTTTCCACGATCGCCTGGTAGCGCCCGCCATACTCGATCTAGCGCGCCGAGACGCCTCGCTGGTGAGCGTCGGCAAGTCGGCGGGAAACCCGAGCACGCCGCAGCGGGACATCAACGAACTGTTGATCGAGCATGCCCGGCAAGGCAAGCGGGTGGTGCGGCTCAAGGGCGGCGATCCGTTCATCTTCGGCCGCGGCGGCGAGGAACTGGAGGCGCTCGCGCGCGCCGGCATCGATTTCGCAGTGATCCCGGGAATCACGGCCGCCCTTGGCATCGCCGCGTATGCCGGAATTCCGCTTACCCACCGGGACTACGCCCACAGCGTAAGCTTCGTGACCGGGCACGCGGATAAAGACGGCCGAGAGCCGGACTGGCGCGGGCTCGCCTCCCCGGGGGTGACCGCCGTGTTCTACATGGGCCTGGCGCGCCTCGAGCACATCGTGAACTGTCTGCTAGCCGCGGGTGCCGGTGCCGGCCGCTCCGCCGCTATCGTCGCACACGGCACGCTGCCCAATCAGCGCGTGATCACCGCCACCGTCGGCACGATCTGCGCCGCGGTCGACGCCGCCGGCATGGAATCGCCCGCGTTATTTATCGTCGGCGAAGTCGTCACGCTGCACGCCACGCTCGCGTGGTTCGGCACCGCCCTTTGAGGCCACCGCCTCGCCGAATCCTTTTTCCGCGATCCAAGCCGGATTGAACAGGCGCGATTGATATTTCGCTCCGCCGTCGCACAGGATGGTGACGACGGTGTGTCCGGGGCCCATTTGCTTGGCGATGCGAATGGCGGCGGCAACGTTGATGCCGGCGGTGCTGCCGAGCAACAAACCCTCCTCCCGCAATAGTCGATACAACACGTGCATGGTTTCCGCATCGGAGATTCGCACGGCATCGTCGAGCCGCGTTCCTTCGAGATTGGCGGTGACCCGTCCGGTACCGATGCCCTCGGTGATGGACGTGCCGCCATCCGATTTCAACACGCCGTCCTTGAACCAGTGATACAAGGCACTGCCCGGCGGATCGACCAACACGATACGCACCGCGGGCGCCTGCGATTTAAGATAGGCCGCGACTCCCGCGAGCGTGCCGCCGGTGCCGGTTGCTGCGCAAAAAGCATCGATTTTTCCGCCGGTATCGCGCCAGATCTCGGGGCCGGTCGATTCGAAATGGGCCCGGCGATTTGCCGTGTTGTCGAATTGATTGGCCCACACGGCATCCGGCAATTCTTCGGCTAGGCGTCCGGCAACCTTTTGATACTGGTTGGGATTGCTGTACGGGACCGCGGGCACTTTGCGCAACTGTGCGCCCAATGCCTCGATGATCTGGTACTTCTCGGCGGCTTGGTTGTCGGGCATGACAATGACGCACCGATAGCCACGCGCGTTGCAGACATGCGCGATACCGATGCCGGTATTGCCGGCGGTGCCTTCGACCACCGTGCCGCCCGGTTTGAGCACACCACGTTCCTCCGCATCCAACACGATCCATTTTGCAGCGCGATCCTTGACGGAGCCGCCCGGATTCATGAATTCCGCTTTGCCCAGGATCTCGCAGCCGGTCTCCTCGCTCAGATGGCGCAGACGAATCAGCGGCGTGTTGCCGACCGCACCGAGGAAACCGTCACTTATCGTCATGTTTTTTCCTTGGTCCGAAATGCCGGGTTATCGGCTCCGCTATCGAGTTCACGGCGCATTGTCGCGATATCGAGTTCACCGGTCCACTTCGCCACCACCAACGTGGCCACGCCGTTACCGATCACATTGGTCAGAGCCCGGGCTTCCGACATGAAACGATCGATTCCCAGGATGAGGGCGAGGCCGGCCACCGGAAGAGTTCCGACCGACGACAACGTGGCGGCGAGCACGATGAACCCGCTGCCGGTCACGCCGGCGGCACCCTTCGACGTCAACAGCAACACGGCCAGCAAGGTCAGTTGTTGAAACCAGGTCATCGGCGTGTTGGTGGCCTGCGCTATGAACAAGGTCGCCATCGTCAGGTATATGGACGTCCCGTCGAGATTGAACGAGTAGCCTGCGGGTACCACCAGCCCCACCACCTGCTTGCTCGCGCCGAGTTTTTGGAGTTTCGCGATCATTCGGGGCAAAGCCGACTCCGAAGACGAGGTGCCGAGGACCACGAAGAGTTCCTCGCGGATATAGGCCAAGAACTTCCATATGCTGAAGCCGTGTAGCCGGGCCACCAGCCCCAACGCACCCACGATGAACAGCAGGCAGGTCAGATAAAAGCTGCCCATCAGTTTACCGAGGGAGAACAGCGCGGCAAATCCATAGCGGCCGATGGTGAATGCCATCGCGCCGAACGCGCCCACGGGCGCCAAGCGCATGACCATGCCGACGATGCGGAACAGGGCCTCGGACAGGCTCTCGATGAAATGCAGCATGGCCGCACCTCGCTCCCGCAGCGCTTGCAGCGCGAAGCCGAACAGAATCGCGAACAGCAAAACCTGGAGGATTTCTCCTTTGGCGAAGGCGTCGACCACGGTGGTCGGGATCACATTCAGTAAAAATTCCGTCACGGTCTGCAGCTTTCCGGGGCCGGTGTATGCCGTCAGCGACCCGCCGTCGAGCGCTGCCGGATCGATGTTCATGCCGTCGCCCGGCCGCAAAATGTTGACCACGATCAGCCCGATGACCAATGACACGGTGCTCATCGCTTCGAAGTAGGCGAGCGCCAAGCCGCCGGTCCTGCCCACTTTTTTGACATCGTCTACACCGGCAATACCGATCACCACCGTACAAAATATGACGGGGGCGATGAGCATCTTGATGAGCTTGATGAACCCGTCCCCCAACGGCTGCATCTTCGCGCCCATGGCCGGATCGACGGTACCCAGCAGCACGCCAAGCGCGATGGCGATTAGGACTTGCACGTAGAGCGAACGCAGCAGAGTTTTCACGGCGCGAACTGTAAGCGATTGGTCATCTGCAGGGGAACAAAAGAATCCCCGGACTTGCCGGGGAATTCGAGGGGAACAGGTGCCGGGTAAAAACCCCACACGTCCATCACTGGCGGATACACGGGACATTACTTGTCCTCACGTTCGGCCTTCTATCGAGCGCTGTAATCAACTGACGGCTAAAAACAACGTCGGCGCTCGATTGCCGAGGAGGTTATCACTTAAGCCTAGGGAAATCCAACAGTTATGTGCCGCCACTTTTGTAGTATTTGAGCTACAATCCGGTTCCGAAGGACCGCCGCAACGGCACGGTTTGCCTAGGCGCGAAGGTTGTATCAAATGAAGTATCTACACACGATGGTGCGGGTTACCGATATCGAGCGCTCGCTGCGTTTCTATCGGGACGGCCTGGGCTTGATCGAGATCAAGCGCCAGGACAATGCCAAGGGGCGCTACACCTTGGTGTTCATGGCCGCCGCGGGCGACGAACATGCCCAGATCGAGCTGACTTACAACTGGGATTCCCAGCCCTACGAGAGCGGGCGAAATTTCGGCCATCTGGCCTATGCGGTGGAAGACATCTATGCCACGTGCCGGCGCTTGATGGACCACGGGGTCACCATCAATCGCCCGCCGCGCGATGGACACATGGCGTTCGTGCGGTCACCCGACAATATTTCGGTGGAATTGCTGCAGCGCGGCGGCGCCCTGTTGCCGTCCGAACCCTGGGTGTCCATGCCGAATACCGGTACCTGGTGAAGCGCTGGACGTAGCTCGGTCGCGCCGACGATTGGCCGCTCAGAACATTTCGGACGGATTCGGCGTCTTCGCACCGGCCTTGCTGCGCGATGCGATGTGCTCGCCGGTGATCATGTCTTCGTAACCCAGTCCGGGCCCCACCATCGGATAAACGCCTGCATCCTGGTCGATCATGACTTCCAAGAAGGCGGCACCGTCGAAATGGATAAATTCCGCGATGGTGCGCGGCACGTCGGCTTTCTTGTCGAGCCGCACGGCATATTTGAAGCCGTCGGCCTGCGCGGCTTTGACGAAGTCCTTGGTGTGCAAACTCTTGTCGCTGCCGCTCAGCCGACCTTTGTGAAACAGCTTCTGCCACTGCTTCACCATGCCGTCGCCGCAGTTGTTGAGCACGATGACCTTGACCGGCAAATCGTACGTGGTGACCGTTTCGAGCTCGCCGATGTTCATGCGGATGCTGCCGTCGCCGTCGATGTCGATCACCAGGCGATTGCGCTGCGCAAATTGAGCGCCCACGGCCGCCGGCAGACCGAAACCCATGGTCCCCATGCTACCCGAGGTCAACCACAGTCGAGGGCTGCGAAAATCAAAATACTGCGCGGCCCACATCTGATGCTGTCCCACGCCCGTCGAGATGATGGCCTCGCCGCGCGTCAAGCGATTGATTTCTTCGATGACATAGTACGGCTGGATCGCGGTGCTGGCGCGATCGTAATTCATCGCATGAACCGAGCGAAGTTCGTCGCAATGCCGGTGCCACGGTGCCCAGTCACGCGTGAAGCCCGTCCGCCTGCCGTAGTCCGTCAGGGTTTGCAGCGCGTCCGCCAACATCCCCACATGACTCCAATTGACGCGTTTGACCTTGTTGATTTCCGAGGCATCGATGTCCAAATGGGCGATGAATCTGGCCTTGCCGGCGAACTTTTGGGGATTGCCGGCAACCCGATCGTCGAAGCGCGCACCCAGCGCGAGCAGGAAATCACAATCGTCGACCGCATAATTCGCGAAAGCCGCGCCGTGCATTCCCAGCATGCGCATCGCTAGCGGGCTGGTCGTGTCGACGGCCCCGATCCCCATCAGGGTGGTAACCACCGGAATCTGCAGCTCTTTGGCAAACGTCCGCAGCACGTGCGCCGCGTTGGCATTGATGATGCCGCCGCCGGCATAGATGAGCGGTCGACGAGCGGCGCCGAGTGCCGCGAAAAAATCCGCGCACGCCGCATCCGGCAGCTTGCTGGCCTCCAGACGATTCATCCGCTGACGGTAGCCGGGAATGGGCAAGCGCCCCGATCCATGAAAAACGCCTTTCCAGTTCTGCACGTCTTTGGGAACGTCGAGCACCACGGGACCCGGTCGCCCGGTGCGCGCGATCTCGAAAGCCGTGCGGACGGTGGCCTCCAATTTGGCCGGGTCCGTGATGAGAAATACGTGCTTCGCCACGGCGCCCATGATGGTGGGCACCGGTGCCTCCTGAAACGCGTCGGTGCCGATTGCGGTGGTCGGCACCTGGCCGCAAATCACGACGATGGGCACGGAATCCGCCATGCAATCGCGGACGGGAGTGACCATGTTGGTCGCGCCCGGGCCGGAAGTCACCAGAGCGACGCCCACGCGGCCGCTGGCGCGGGCAAATCCCGCCGCCATGAACCCGGCGCCCTGTTCGTTGGCGGGCACGATGAGCGGCATCGAGGATTGGTGTTCCTCGTTGTAGCGGAATACGGCATCGTAGATCGGCAGGATGGCGCCGCCGCTGTAGCCAAAAATCGTGTCGACGCCCTCGTCGCTCAACACCTGGACGAGCATATCGGCGCCCGTCATGCTGGAGCCGGCGAGCGGATGGGTTGCCTGAGTCATCATGTCGTTGCGGTCTTTCACCGTGAAAGACTAGCATTTCTTGTCCTGGCGCCCAAGTGCCACCCTCCCGTATCCTCTGCACCATGCGACACCTCATAGCGGTCCTACTCCAGAACGAAGCCGGCGCACTGACCCGCGTGACCGGCTTGATTTCGACCCGCGGTTACAACATCGAATCGCTGTCCGTGGCGCCGACGAACGATCCGACCGTATCCCGCATCACGTTGGTGACCATCGGCTCCGACGAGGTCATTTCGCAAATCAACGCGCAATTACTGAAACTGGTGGACGTGGTTGCCGTCGAGGATATGACTAGCGGCGACCATCTGGCACGCGAACTGATGCTCATCAAGCTGCAGGTCGCGACGGAACGGATCGAAGCCGTGAACACCTTGGCCCGCCGGGTCGGCGGCAAGATACTGTCTGCGAAGCCGTCGAGTTACATAGTCGAACTGACTAGCACCGAGACCGAAATCGGCGAATTCATCGCCAACGTCGGTGCGTTCGGCGACGTCGTCGAGGTGGTGCGCAGCGGTGTTTTAGGAATCTCGCGCGCGAATCCGCGCCTGCATCTCATCAAGTAAGGGCGGCGGCAACGACGCCCGCATCGTAGTCCTTGCAGTAGGTCGCCCACGCGTCGTCGATGCGCAACGCCGCCGACTCCGCCACTCGATTGGCGGCAGCCGCCCAGCGTTTTCCAGCGGTGTAGCCCTGCAAATCCTCCACGGCGGCCGCGCCATGGTGTGCACAGCCGCGCAAATGCGCCCAGGCCGTCACCCGGGCCATTCCTTCGACGGCCTGCACGAAGCGATGCGGTTTATCGTGCCAACGTGAGAGATCGAGTCGATCGATGCTCGGCTGCAATTCTTTCAAGACGAAGGGACGGCCTCGATACTCGACCGTCTGCAGCAGCGCGGGCGAAACCGCCTGCATGATGGTCTGCACGCTGGTAACCCGGTGCGCCTCGCCGGCCCAACCGCGCGCGCCGCTGCGCAGCCACCGCGCCACCGCCGAAGGCGCGGCATATTTCAGGTCGAGCACGAAATTTCCCGCCGGCGGCGTGCGTCCTCGCACCAATAGAATGTAGCGTTCGAGTCCCAAACTGCCGTTGCCCGCGATGCGCCGCCCAGCGTCCAACAGCTCGAAGAAGCGCGGGTTCTCGGACGGCAGACGCAAACGACTACAAAAGCGGTCCAATCGAGCCCGCTCGCCGGCTTGCAGCGGCAGCGCGCGCACGCCGTCGATGCGCAAACGCCGTTTACCATCCCGTATTTTGGTGAATCGGTCGAGCAATTCGTCGCGCGAGCGCCGCGTCGCCCGGCGCAGCAAGGCGCGGAACACTCCCGTCGCCAGCGAACGTTCGATCCAGCGTGGTTTGCCGTCGCGTATGCTCGCGCTATAGCAGGCCACGAATCGTTCCATCAACTGACGGGACTGGGGACGCGTCAATCCGAGTCCTTTCGCGGCCACTTTGACCGCGGTCAGAAAACGCACGATGTCGACGGTGAACGGCGCGAGGCAGGCTTCGTCGAAATCGTTGATGTCGAAATAGCACAGACGATTGTCGCCTTTGAAAGCGCCGAAATTCTCGAGGTGCAAGTCGCCGCAAACCAACGTGCGCGGCGCACGGAACAAGAAATGCGCGCGTGGCAGGAACCCGAGGAACAACGGGTTGGTGCCGCGCAGAAAGGCGAACGGGTCTTGCCTCAAACGCGCCATCTTCAGCGTCAAGCGGTCGACGTCGCGGCCTGTATTTTGCGATAAAATCCGCTGGGTGAGTTTACTGATACGACGCACGGGAAGTTCTCGCATTTCGATTCATCATGTCTTGAGGTCACTGTACGTCATGTCGGAAATCGAAGTCACGCCGCAAGCCGTTGCGCAGCCCTCATCCCGGCCGACGCGTGCGCCGACGTGCCGCAACCTGCCGGCGCTCGCCGCGTTTTTCGTCCTCGCACAGGCCGCTCCGGCCGCCGCGCCCGACGGCTCCGCCATGCCGCCGCCCCGGATCGAAGCGCGCTCGGCCGATTTGCTGGCGGTGGGGATCGTGCACGACGGTAGCATGACCGTCCACGTCAGCCGGTTGACCGACAACGCACCGGTGCGCGACGCGGTGCTGACAGTCCTGCTTCGCGGGGTCACCCATCCCACGACGGCGGAGCCGGACGGAAGTTACACGATGAAGTCGAAAGACCTCGAGTTGCCCGGCTCGGCAACGGTGATCTTTCGGATCGCACGCGAGACGGCACGGGAGGACATTCCGGGAATGCTCGAGGTCGCCGATGCGCGCGCTAGACCTGAGTCGAAGAACGGCGCCCGACAGCTCTGGTGGTGGGTATTGAACTTTGCGGTCTGCATCGGCTTTTTGCAGCTCTGGCTACGCCGCAATAAGGCCGCGCCCGAAGACTAGCGGCGTGGCAGGTTACAGGGCGGCGTTGTCAGCCTCGCCGGTGCGGATGCGCAACACGCGAAGAATGTCGGTGACGAATATTTTACCGTCGCCCACCTTGCCGGTCTTGGATGCCCCGACGATCGCTTCCATCACCTGCTCGACCAGTTCGTTCTTGACCGCGACCTCGATGCGGGTCTTCGGTACGAAGTCCACGACATATTCCGCACCCCGATACAGCTCCGTATGGCCGCGTTGGCGCCCAAAACCCTTGACTTCGGTCACCGTCATGCCCGATACGCCGATTTCCGAGAGCGCCGCGCGCACGTCGTCCAGCTTGAAAGGTTTGATAATCGCCGTGATCAATTTCATTCGAAACTCCGTTCCGCGTCCACCGGCGTAATCCTATTACTATTTCGGGCGGCCGGCACGCTCATGTGCGTTACCGCTCCCGGCAAGGTCCGCTAACATGGCTCATCGCTGCCATGAAGGAACTCCATGATCGCAACCATTCTCATCGTCGGCGGGGGCCAGGCGGGGGCTCAGGCCGTCGATACCCTGCGCCGCGACGGCTTCGAAGGGCGTCTGATCCTGGTGAGCGCGGAGTCGCATCTACCCTACCAACGGCCGCCCTTGTCGAAAAAGTTTCTCTCCGGAGAGTTGTCGGCGGAGCGGTTGGCGTTCCGGCATCAGGCGTTTTACGACGAACACCGCGTCGAGCTGAAACTCGGACTGCGCGCCACCCGCCTCGACCCTGCGACGCGACGGGTGACGTTGTCCGATGGTGAGCAAATCGTTTACGACCGCTTGCTGCTGTGTCTCGGCGCCGTTTCGCGGCGTCTGACCTGCACGGGGGCTACTTTGCCCGGCGTGCATTACCTGCGCGATTTGGCGGATGTTCCGGGCATTCAGGAGAAGCTCAAAGCCGGGGCCCGCACGGTCATCGTCGGCGGCGGCTACATCGGGCTCGAAACCGCGGCCACGGCCCGTCAGATGGGCTGTGCGGTCACGGTGCTCGAGATGGCGGATCGAGTGATGAACCGGGTGGTGGCGTCGAACGTTTCCGAATACTTTGCCCACGAGCACCGTAAATCGGGGGTCAAGCTCGTCTGCGACACCCGCGTCGTGCGTCTGGAGGGCGGCGAACGAGTGGAGCGGGTCGTCTGCGCGGACGGGACGTCCTATGCGGCGGACCTGTTGGTCGTCGGCATCGGTGCGGTGGCCAACATGCAGCTCGCGGCCGATGCGAATCTGGCCTGCGAGAACGGCATCGTGGTCGATGAATATTGTCGCACCAGCGATCCGTTCATCTACGCCGCGGGCGACTGTACGTACCATCCGTCTCCGCGCTTCGACATGCGGGTACGACTCGAATCGGTCGATAACGCGTTCGAGCAGGCCAAGAGCGCTGCGCGAAACTTGTTGGGGCTTCCCACGGTTCACGATCGCGTACCCTGGTTCTGGTCCGACCAGTTCGACAACAAGCTGTTGATCGTCGGGCTCGCGCAAGGACACGATCAGCAGGTGACACGCGGCGATCCGGCCGCCCGCAGCTTCAGCGTCTGCTATTTGAAGGGGGGCGAGTTTCTGGCGTTGGAAGCCATCAATCGTCCGAAGGACTACATGGCTGCCCGCCAACTCATCGCCGGCCGGGCGCGCCCCGATCTCGACAAGCTGGCCGACTCGCAGGTCGCCTTGAAGGAGGCAATGTGACGCTGAGAATCGTTTTCCGCCAAGCGGACGGCACGCAGCGCGAGATTCTCACCACGGCGGGCATCACCGTGATGGAAGCCGCACGTCAGAACGATGTCGTGGGCATCGTCGCGCAATGCGGCGGCGCCTGCGCCTGCGCGACGTGTCACGTCTATGTCGAGCCATCCTGGTTGACCCGACTGGCGCCCGCCGAAGAGATGGAGGAGGGCATGCTCGAGACGGCATGGGAGCCACGTCCCAACAGTCGTCTCGCTTGCCAACTGCACATGAGCGCGGCACTGGATGGTTTGCAGGTCACGGTGCCGGAAAAACAGGGCACCTGAACCGGGGCTGCGCCCGGCTACTCGAACACGACCAACAAATCCTTCGCGTCGATCTGCATCCCCGGGCTCGCCAGTATCTCCTTGATGATCCCGTCATGTTCGGCGCGTACGGTGGTTTCCATTTTCATGGCCTCGAGCGTCAGGAGCACGTCGCCGCGCTTCAACTTCTGGCCCACATGGACAGGCACCGTCGCGACCGTGCCGGGCATCGGCGCGCCGATTTGCTTGAGGTTGCCCGGCTCCACCTTACGCTGCGGCGGCCGCTTTGCCACCTGACTCCGGTCGGTCACGCGAATAGGCCGAGGCGTGCCGTTCAATTCGAAAAAAACGGTGCGAGTACCGTCCTCGAGCGGGTCGCTCGTGGTGACGTATCGCACGATCAACGTTTTACCGCGCTCCAGATCGATGTTGATTTCCTGACCCGGCTGCATGCCGTAGAAGTAGACCGAGGTCGGCAAACTGCTCAAATCGCCAAACGCCGCGCGATCCGCTGCGTAATCGGTAAACACCTTGGGATACATGAGATAGGAGGCGAGTTCGGTTTCGGTGATCGGCCGGCCGATTTTCCCCTCGGCCGCCGCGCGTTCGGCGCCGAGGTCCGCGGGCGCCAGCATCTCGCCGGGCCTGCGCTCGAGCGGCGGGTGCCCCCCCAGAACCTTTTTCTGCAGGTCCGGCGGAAAGCCGCCGAGCGGCTGACCGAGATCGCCGCGAAAGAATTGCACCACGGATTCCGGAAAGGCGATCTCCACGGCAGGGTCGAGCACTGCTTCCCGGGTAAGCCCGCTGGTGACCATCATGATGGCCATATCGCCCACGACCTTGGAGGTGGGCGTTACCTTCACGATGTCGCCGAACATGTCGTTGACTTGTGCATAGGCGTTCGCCACCTCCGGCCAACGATGATCCTCGATGCCGAGAGAACGCGCCTGTTCACGCAAATTGGTGTATTGGCCACCCGGCATGCCATGCACGTAGACTTCGGACGCGCCGGCGCGAATGTCGCTTTCGAAGGCGACGTAACCGCGTCTGACCTGTTCCCAGTAGGTCGAAATGACCCGCAGCTTCTCGGGATTGACCGACGAATCGCGCGGCCCGAAGCGTAGCGCTTCGACCAACGAGCCCAAGTTCGGCTGCGAGGTCAAGCCCGACAGGGCGTCGATCGCGCCGTCGACCGCATCCGCACCGGCTTCGATCGCCGCGAGTACGCTCGCCGCGGCGATGCCGCTGGTGTCGTGCGTGTGAAAGTGAATGGGCAGACCCACTTCTTCCTTGAGCGCCTTGACCAACGTTGCCGCCGCTCGAGGCTGGCACAGGCCGGCCATATCCTTGATGGCGAGCACGTGCGCGCCCATGGACTTCAATTCTTTCGCGAGCTTCAGGTAATACTTGAGGTCGTACTTGGTTTCGCTCGGGTCGGTGAGGTTGCCGGTGTAACACAGCGCCGCTTCGCATAGTCGATTCGTGCCACGCACCGCTTCGATGGCGACTTTCATGTTGTCGACCCAGTTCAGGCAATCGAACACCCGGAAAACGTCGACGCCGGCGCCCGCGGCCTCGACGACGAAGTGACGCACCACGTTGTCCGGGTAATTGGTGTATCCCACCGCGTTCGCCGAGCGCAGCAGCATTTGCAGCAATATATTCGGCATTTCCTGGCGCAGTATCGTCAGTCGCGCCCAGGGGTCTTCTTTCAAGAAACGCATGGCCACGTCGAAAGTCGCGCCGCCCCAGCATTCCACCGAAAACAGATCCGGCAACAGCGCCGCGTAATACGGCGCAATCACCGCCAGATCGCGCGTTCTGAAGCGCGTCGCCAGCAGCGATTGATGCGCATCGCGCATGCTGGTGTCCGTGAGCAGCACCCGCTTCTGCTCGAGCATCCAGTCGGCGAATTTGTCGGCGCCGAGTTCGTCGAGTTTCTGCTTCGTGCCGGGCGGCGGCGCCGCGGCCAGCGCGATCCGCGGCGGCCGCGGAAAGACCTGGGTTTTCGGCACGGCGCGCCCTTTGACTTCGGGATTGCCGTTGACGATGACGTCGCCGATGAAGCTCAACAACCTCGTCGCGCGATCTCGCTTGCGCGGAATTTGGAACAGCTCCGGCGTTTCGTCGATGAACTTGGTGGTGTAATCCGCGGTCGCGAAACGCGGATGCATGATGAGTTGATCGAGGAAACGCAGATTGGTGACCACGCCCCTGATGCGGAATTCCCACAACGCACGATGCATGCGCGCAATGGTCTCCTCGGGCGTCGGCGACCAGGCCGTTACCTTGACCAGCAAGGAATCGTAGAAGCGCGTGATGATGGCACCCGCGTAGGCGGTTCCCGCGTCGAGCCGGATGCCGAATCCCGCGGGACTACGATACGCGGTGATCCGGCCATAATCCGGCACGAAATTGTTCTCGGGATCCTCCGTCGTGACGCGGCACTGCAGGGCATGCGCCCTCACGTGAATGTCCTCCTGCTTGGGCACCCCGCTTTCCGGCGTGCCGATCCGCGCGCCGCCGGCAATCCGGATCTGCGCTTTGACCAAGTCGATGCCCGTCACGCATTCGGTCACCGTATGTTCCACTTGAATGCGCGGGTTGACCTCGATGAAGTAAAACTTGCCGGTATCGGCATCTTGCAAAAATTCCACGGTACCGGCGGCTTGGTAGCTCACCGCGCGACCGATTTTCAGAGCGGCCTCGCACAGCTCGCTGCGTTGGGCGGCGGTGAGAAACGCCGCGGGCGCACGCTCGACGACTTTTTGGTTGCGGCGCTGGACCGAGCAGTCGCGTTCGTACAAATGCACGAGGTTGCCGTGCGTGTCGCCGAGGATCTGCACTTCCACATGCCGGGCATGCCGCACCAGCTTTTCCAGATAGACCTCGTCTTTGCCGAAGGCCGCCTTGGCCTCGCGTCGGGCGGCGGCGACGGTTTCGATGAGCTCACGATCGTCCTCGATCACGCGCATGCCGCGCCCGCCGCCTCCCCAGCTGGCTTTGAGCATGACCGGGAAGCCTACCTCGAGAGCCATGCGCAGGACTTGCGCATCGTCCGCCGGCAGCGGCGGCGTCGCCGGCATGACCGCAACCCCCGCCCCCGACGCCAGATTACGCGCCTCCACCTTGTTGCCGAGCCTGCGCATCGTATCGGGCAGCGGACCGATGAAAATGATGCCGGCCGCGGCGCACGCTTCGGCAAATTCGGGGCTCTCCGACAAAAAGCCATAGCCCGGATGAATGGCGTCGACCCGCGCCTCGGCAGCGATGCGAACGATGTCCGCGATGTCCAGATAGGCCTCGATGGGGCCCTTGCCGTCGCCTACCAGATAGCTTTCGTCCGCCTTGGTCCGGTGCAGGGAGAAGCGATCCTCGCGCGAGTGAATGGCGACGGTGCGCAATCCAAGCTCGGCGGCCGCACGCATCACGCGAATCGCGATCTCGCCGCGATTGGCGATGAGCACGCTTTTGATCGTTCCGGTCTTGGGAAATGGATTCATCTGAGAATGATGATAGCCTTGCCCAACGCCACCGACCAGAGGAAGCATCGAGATGTTCGGCCTAGCAATTCACGGCGGGGCCGGCAGTCTGCCTCGCGCCGAGATGGGCGATGAACGGGAGCACCGCTACCGTGCCGCTCTCGACGAGGCGTTATCGGCCGGCTATGCGATTCTACAGAGTGACGGAACGAGTCTGGATGCGGTGACCCGCGCGGTGGTGACGCTCGAGAACAATCCCTTGTTCAACGCCGGGCATGGTGCGGTTTTCACGCTGGATGGGCGTAATGAACTCGATGCCTCGATCATGGATGGGCGCACTCTGAAGGCCGGCGCGGTCTGCGGCCTCACCCACATCAGAAATCCGGTCGAACTGGCCCGCGCCGTCATGGAACAATCCGATTTCGTCCTGCTGAGCGGCGCGGGTGCCGAGGAATTCGCCCTGACCCGCGGCTTCGACCTCGTTCCGCAAAGCTACTTTTTCACCGCCGCTCGTTGGCGGCAACTGGAGCGCATTCGCCGCGGCGATACCAGCCTGTCGGCATTGACGATCTCGCACGTGGGTACCGTCGGTGCGGTGGCTCTCGATCAACGAGGTGGGCTGGCGGCGGCCACTTCGACGGGCGGCATGACGGGCAAACGCTTCAGTCGCATAGGCGATTCGCCGCTGATCGGCGCCGGCACCTATGCGGACAACCGATCGTGCGCCGTATCGGCGACCGGCCAGGGCGAGGTTTTCATCCGGGCGGCGGTGGCCCACGATATCTGCGCGCGCATGCGTTTCGGCGGCCGCGATCTGGCCGGTGCGGTGCGCGAGGTCGTCATCGATGAGTTGGGCGCGCTCAAAGGCGAAGGGGGCGTGATTGCCATCGACCCACGGGGCGAGATCGCCATGGAGTTCAATTCGGAGGGTATGTTTCGCGCCAGCCGCAAGGCCGGCGGCGACCCGGAGATCCACATTTACCGAGCGCCGTGACGTCAGGCGGTTTTTTGGCCGCGACGCTTCTCGAAACGACCGGTGCGCAGCGTGTGGTACTCGGCTTCCATGACGACGACGCAGTTTCGACCCTGTTCTTTCGCGCTGTAGAGGGCTTCGTCGGCGAGCTGTATGAGACCTTCGCAGCTTCGACTTGCGCTCGGCAAGACGAACGCGGCGCCAATGCTGACGGTGAGCCTGGCGGCCACCTGAGAGGCCTCGTGCGGAATGTTCAGCTCGGCGATGGAACTTTGAATCCGCGTCAATACCTCCGCCAGGTACTCGCGATCGGCCTCGTACAGCACCACGGCGAATTCTTCGCCGCCGTACCGGGCCACGAAGTCCAGAGGTCGGCGCGCGCAGCGGCTCAAAGAGACCGCGACCGCGCATAGGCATTCGTCGCCCGCTTGATGCCCGTATCGATCGTTGTAGTCCTTGAAACAATCGATATCGATCAACAACACCGCCACTTGTTCGGTGGTCCGCACGGCCTGCTGCCACACTCGTTGAATGTGTTGATCGAACATGCGGCGGTTTTGGATGCCGGTGAGTCCGTCGCGCGCCACCAATTCGCGCAGCAGCGCGGCTTCGAGAAAACGCAGACGGCTGGTTTTCTCGTGCATGTACACCACGGGCGCGCAGAACAGGTTCAAGGTGAGCAGCGCCATCGCCTCGTAGCCGAATTCGCGGCCGGGCAAATGGAGCATGCTGCCGGCCCCGAGGAAGCCGAGAGTCACGATGGCGTTGACCGCCAATGCATGATAAAAAATCAGCCCGCCCATGAAGTACACGAACATGCCCGCCAGCAGTAGAGAGGGGAACATGAGCGATACGCCGTTCACGGCGGCGATGAGCTGAATGGCGACCGCACCCACACCCAGCGTCGCGCCGGCGAGGACCGCGAACGGTGGGTACAGCCTGCGCCGATGCGGCGCAAAACTCATCGCGAGACATGCCAGGACCACGGGCAACATCACCAGCAGATGAATCGTGCTTGGAATGCGGTTCAGCACCGGCCCCAGAAGCATCGCCTCGGCGACGCAAAACACCAACGTAATGGCTGCCGCCAGACCTAGGTTGACCCGAATTTGCCGGAGATTTTCCTCGAGATTGGTGTGCCGGAACTCCGCCTCGAGCGCGCTATCGAATGTGAGCCAAGGAAAGCCCGCCAGCAGCTGACGCGAATGCGTCGAATCCGGCAGGTCTTCGCTCATGACAAGGGGCGATATAGGCATCGCTGCACCGTACCATTGTCAGGGAACGCCTCAACGACCTAGGGCACACTGTCTCCGCTCAAAATTGTGCGCCCCGTCAGGTTAATTGTGCCGCACCAATTTCAATCCGCCAGATATTCCGCCAGATACCGGTCCAAATCGATGGTGTCCGCGGACTCGATGCGCTCCTGTGCCTCGTGAGATTCCTGCGCCGCGGACGCAAATTCGGCCAGGCGTCGTTCGTTCGGCGGATATAGATCCAAGAAATAATCTTTGTGCTGTTTCGACATTCGCGTGGCGAGTTCGAAGAACGTTTCGCCGGTCTGCCGCATTTCGGTGAGCAGACGCGCCGACGGAGTGCGATCCACGTCGTCAAGTTTGGCGAGCTGTTGTTCCAACGCAGCCGCGTACGGACGTTTTGGTTCTTCATGGTCCAGCAGCTCGCACAGGCCTTGCATGGAATCGAGCAGTTCCCGCGCCCAGTCCGCCATCGGATAGCTGCGGCCTACGCGATTCAAGGTTAGGCCGGGTTCGCGGCCGCGGCGGGCCACCTTGAGATGATTGGAGTCCAGCGCCTCTTGCTCGCTGCGGCCGATCGGCTCACTTTCTCTGAGCACGCACAGCGCGAGAAACGCTTCCAGGAAACGCAGCTTATTTTGATTGACCCCCACCGGATCGAATGCGCTGACGTCCAATGCGCGAACTTCGACATATTCCACGCCCGCGCGTTGCAACGCCTTGGTGGGTCGCTCGCCCGTGCGCGCCACCCGTTTCGGCCGGATGAAACTGTAGTACTCGTTTTCCAACTGCAATACGTTGGCGTTGAGTTGTCGGTATTCGCCATCCACCTTGACCCCGATCTGCTGATAGGGCGGGTACGGCGTGCTGATGGCGCGCGCCAGATCGCGCACGTATTCGTCCAGGCTGTTGACGGACACGCTCACCGTCGCCTGGTTCTTGTTGCGATACCCGATGTCGCTCATGCGCAGCGACGTACCGTAAGGCTCGTAGACCGTGTCTCGGTCCAACGACCTCAGATCGCTCAGCTTGTGAGGAAAGAAACTTTTGGAAACTGCGGGCGACGTGCCGAACAGATAGAGGATCAGCCAGCCATAACGCCGGTAGTTGCGTAGCACTCCGAAATATTGCTCGGACACGAAGTCTTGACGCGGTGCATTGGAGCAGTCGATGTCCGCGAGGACTTCCCACAAAGTGGTCGAAAAAGAATAATTGAAATGAATGCCCGCAATCGCCTGCATGCGGCGCCCGTAGCGCACGCCGAGACCATGTCTATAAATCGTCTTCATGCGGCCGACGTTCGACTTACCGAATTGCGCCAACGGAATGCTCGCATCGCTCTCGATGGCACCCGGCATGCTCGTCGCCCAAAGCAGTTCGTCGTCCAGGTGGCGGTAGACGAACTGGTGGATGTCGCAGAGGTATTGGAGCAGCTCCCAGGTCTCGCCGAACGGCGGGGTCACCAGTTCGATCAGCGATTCGGAAAAATCGGTGGTGATGTGCTCGTTGGTCAGCGGCGCGCCGAGCGCGGTCGGGTGAGGCGTATGCACGATGTCGCCGCTCGGCGAGACACGCAGCGACTCCTTCTCGACGCCCTTACGGCCGCCGCGCAGTACCTTCCGCTCGCCGGAATTGATGAGCCCGGCGAGCCGGCGCTCGAACTTCTTATCGACGACGTTCCGCAAACCGCACCCCAAGAGAGGCGCGAAGCAGCGCCAGTCGGTTAGGATACTTGAAGTGCGCCTGCTTTTCCGCGTGCGGCGCGCGGGCTGTCAAGGAAGTTCTACGATCACCTCGACTTGCACGAGGAAGCCTGGGTCCACCAAACGCTGCACCTGCACCCAAGACGTCGCTGGCAGGCGTTCCTTGTCATAGAATTCGAACCGCAGGTCCGACGCTTTCAGCAACGCATCCATATCCGTGGTGTAGATGGTCTCCTTGACCACCTCGTCGAATTCGGCACCGTGCGCGGCAAGCGTGCGCTGGATGTTCGAGTAAGCCGCGCGTAACTGGCCCGCCATGTCGCCGGGCGCCACTAGCCGGCCTTTATCGTCCGCCGCCATGGAGCCCGACACGTACAGTGTTTTGTCGATCAACACCGCCTGCGAATAACCGAAATCCTTTTCGTAGGCGTTCAAATGAAACAGCTGCTTGACCCGCGGCACAGCGGGCTCGGGCGCATGTTCGCGGTCGCAGGCGGTCAGGCCGACGATCAAGAAGGCGCCGGCGATGCAACGGGTTGGGATCACGGTCCGTTTTCGGCCTGACTACGCAGAGCGCGCAGCATTTTAGGCAGATCGCGCCGCAGCGCCAAACGTACCATCCAATGCGGCACCCAAAAGCCCGGTGCCAGATCGATCGAATACTTCACGAGGGTGTAGTCGCCCTGTGCGCTCAATTTCCAGGACACATTGAGCGTCTTTACATCGCCGGAGATTCGTTCGACGTTGACGCTCGACGGCTTCTCGTAGGTGGCCCGCAGTTCGTAAGTCAATTTGGGTAGGATCCAAGAATAATTCAACACATGGCGAATGGTCTGCCACGAACCGTCGGGGGCCGTCGACAACACGTCGCAAACCAAGAGTCCCGGCACGAGCACCAACGCTTCGGGACAACTCGTGATGAGCTTCCAGACCACGTCGCGACGCGCATGAATGCGCAGGGTCGCGTTCGCGCGGCCGCTCTGCTCGGTGGCGTCCAGCACGGTGCCGATTTGCATATCGCCGCCCGGATCGACCGCGTTGGTGGGCGGTACCTCGGTCGCAACGGTCGCGCACGACATCAGGCATAAAACGACGGACAGGAATGAACGCACAGCGTAGTTTGCCTCCTAACGTCGAGCGCAGTTCGACTTGTATCTCCGCCAGACGGACGAATCGAGTTAGTCCACCGAAGCAGGAGGGGCCAAGCTCGACTGTACCCACGGCTTGAGGGCGCCCTCCACCAAATCGAGGGGCACCGGTCCGATTCGCAGCAACGCACCATGAAAAGCTCGCAGATCGAATCGCTCGCCGAGCGTCTCTTGAATTCTGGCCCGCACACTTTGCAATTTCAGCAATCCCACGGTGCAGGACAGCGCATCGCCAGGCAGCGCAAGATCGCGATCGACGACATTGGCCGCCGCCTCGGCGTCGATCGGCACTTGGGCATGCAGGTAGTCGAGTGCCTGCTGGCGGGTCCATTTTTGCGCATGAAGGCCGGTATCGACGACCATTCCCGCCGCACAATCCAATTGCGCCAACAGCGCGCCGAATTTGGCTTGCGGGTCGCCATACATGCCCAACTCGTCGCCGAGCGTCACGGCGTACAACGCCCAACCCTCGATGAAAGCCGGCGGACCGCCGAAGCGTCGGAACCGCGGTAAGTCCGCCCGCTCCTGTTGAAGCGCGAGCAAATAATGACGGCCCGGTAACCCCTCGCGGAGAAAGCGCGCGGGCACATCGATGGCCGGTTGCGCGTCGAGGCCGGCGGCCACGGCGTAAAGCACCGCCGGATCCTTGCCGTATGGCAGCGCAGGCCGGTAGGACAGCGGCGGGGAAGTCGCCTGCCGAAATCCCTCGGTGAGGCGAAACTCCAGCGCGGTTTTCGGCAATGTAGGAAACAGTGCCGGCAGCGCCGTCGTCACCCGGAGCAACATGTCTCGATAGGCGGCCAAGAGTGCGTCGGCACTGGAATACGAATAATGCGCATCGTGCCGCATGCCGTCGATGAAACCTTGCGCATTGCCGGCGTACGCCGTTGCCGCCAGCAATGTTTGAATACGGCCGCGCAGACGTTCCACCTCAGCGATGCCGAGCGCATGCAACTCCGTCGGTTGCAGCGTGCCACCGGTCGCACGTTCCACCAGGTATCGATACCACGAATCGCCGAGCGGCAGGTTTGCCGTCCCCAGATCCGCCCGCGAGCGCGGCAAATATTCCTGCTGTAAAAAATCGTGCAGCGCGCGATAGGCAGGTAACACGCTTTCTTTGACGACGGTCGTGAGGGCGAGGCTCAATCGCGCCCGTTCCGCAGCCGTCGAGCCGGTGGGCAGCCCGGCGTAAAATACGTTCGCCGGCGAATCGTCGCCAAGCGCCGCCAGCATCGGCAGCATGCGTTCGATGAGCACGTGCGGCAAGGTATAACCCCGGCGCATCCCTTCGCGCATGTTGGCGATGGCCTGGTCCGTCCAGCGCGCATAGCTCCTGGCTCGAATCTGCCAATCGTCGAAATCTCGGTCGCTGGTGAGCGCCTGACCTTCCGCCGCCGAGGCCATCGACGCGAACCGCTGCGGCATGGAGTCGTAAGGATTGACCGGCATCAATTCGGCCGGAAACGTATAGCCCTGGATCGCCAGTTTGCGTTCGCGCCGAAAACTGTCGTAGGTCACCTGCGACTGCGCATCCAACGCCGCGCGCGGGACGTCTTGCAGATCCGCCAGATAACGTTGCTCGATGGCCAGCGAGTCGGCGAGCGTCTGCGGCGAGATGGCATCGATGGGCGCCGCTCCGTAGCGGGTGCCGATGGGGCCCCACGAGTGCCAGGGACTCAAGCTTGCACTCTCGTCCCAGTAGCGTTCCACGATGTGGTTGAGCCGCAGACGCGGAAGTTCAGGGTTCGCTGCCCGGGATGCCGGCGCCGGGGTGCCGCGATCGCAGCCGGCGAGCAGGACTGCGGTAACGCAGACCAGCGCCTTATGGTAAAAACGAATCATCGCTTGATTATATGCTGGCGCGTGGGTTCATAATCGCCGGCCGGCTCTGGCCACGGTTACGGCTACGGCTATCGCTCCCCCGAATTTGAACCCTCGAGGATTGTTTGCATGGGACACACTGTTGATTTGACCGCTTCGGACAGCCATCGCCTGGCTGCCTATGTCGCCGAACCCGCCGGCCAGCCGCGCGGCGGCATCGTCGTGATCCAGGAAATCTTCGGCGTCACTCGACACATCAAGGCCGTTGCCGACCAGTACGCGGCGGCTGGTTACCTTGCGATCGCCCCCGCGTTATTCGACCGCGCAGAGCGCGACGTCGACGTGCCTTACACCGACATGCAACGGGCGATGGGCTACATGAAGCTCATGGACACCGAGAAAGTCCTGCTCGATATCAAGGCCGCGGTCGACCGGGTCGCTACCGCGGGTCAGGTCGGCGTGGTCGGTTATTGCTGGGGCGGCACCATGGCTTTCCTGGCCGCCGTGCGCCTGAAAATCGCCGCTGCGGTGGCTTATTACGGGGGCGGAATCGCTCAGCACCTCGAGCACCGACCGTCGGTTCCGGTCATGTTTCATTTCGGTGAAAAGGACACTCACATACCGCTTGCCGCCATCGAGAAAATCAAGTCGGCTTACCCGCAGGGCATCTATTTCACGTATCCCGCCGAGCATGGTTTCAACTGCACGGATCGGCCGAGTTTCGAACCCGGGTCCGCCAAGCTTGCCCTCGAACGCTCGTTGGAATTCATCCGTAAGAACGTCGGTTGAGGCCAAGCGTGTCCCTTATGAAACTCAAAGACCAGACTCTATTTCGGCAACTTGGCTACATCGACGGAGCATGGGTGCCGGCGGACAACGGCGCCGTAGTGGCCGTGCACAATCCGGCCACCGCCGAACAACTCGGCCAGATCCCCAACATGGCGGTCGAGGAAACACGGCGCGCGATCGGGGCCGCCGCGAAGGCGTTGCCCTTATGGGCAGCCCGTACGGCGAAAGATCGGTCGGTCATCATGCGCCGTTGGTTCGATCTCATGCTCGCGAACCAAGAGGACCTCGCGACGTTGATGACGGCTGAACAAGGCAAGCCGCTGGCCGAAGCGAAGGGTGAAATCGCGTACGCGGCCTCGTTCATCGAGTGGTTTGCCGAGGAGGGCAAGCGGCTCTACGGCGACGTGATACCCGCGCATGCCGCCGACAAGCGCATCCTCGTACTGCGTCAGCCGGTGGGTGTCGTCGCAGCCATCACGCCGTGGAATTTTCCCTCGGCCATGATCACGCGCAAGGCGGGGCCCGCGCTGGCGGCGGGCTGCTCGATGGTGTTGAAGCCGGCGACCCAAACTCCCTACTCTGCGCTGGCGCTCGCGGAACTGGCGCATCGCGCCGGTATTCCCCAGGGCGTATTCAACATCGTCACCGGATCGGCTACCGCGATCGGCGGCGAGATGACCTCAAATCCGGCGGTGCGTAAATTGACGTTCACCGGCTCGACCGGCGTCGGCAAGAAACTCATGATCCAATGCGCGGGTACGGTCAAGAAACTGTCCCTCGAATTGGGCGGCAACGCGCCGTTCATCGTCTTCGACGATGCCGACCTCGATGCCGCGGTCGAAGGCGCCATGGCCAGTAAATACCGTAACACCGGCCAGACCTGCGTCTGTGCGAATCGCTTGTTGGTGCAAGCGGGCGTCTATGACGAGTTTGCCCGCAAGCTTGGCGCCGCCGTGGGCAAGCTGCGCGTAGGCGATGGCTTGAGGGGCGTCACCGATCAGGGACCTCTGATCGACGGCAACGCGCTCGCCAAGGTCGAGGAGCACATCGCCGATGCGCTGAAACTGGGTGCGCACGTGGCATTGGGCGGCAAACGTCATGCGTTGGGCGGCACGTTTTTTGAACCGACCATACTGACCGATGTCACGCCGAACATGCTGATCGCGCGGGAGGAGACCTTCGGCCCCATCGCGCCGTTGTTCAAATTTGAAACCGAAGCGCAAGCCATCGCGATGGCGAACGACTCCGAGTTCGGTCTGGCAGCGTACTTTTACACGCGCGATCTGGCACGCAGCTGGCGCGTGTCGGAAGCCATCGAATCGGGCATCATCGGTTTGAACACCGGCCTCATATCCACCGAGGTGGCTCCTTTCGGCGGCGTCAAAGAGTCGGGCACCGGTCGCGAGGGCTCTAAGTATGGAATTCTCGACTACACCGAGTTGAAGTACGTCTGCGTGGGCGGAGTGGGTTAGCGTATTCGTGCTCGCCAGGTTTCTCGAGCTGTCCGTTCAGACGCCGGATATTCGGGCTTCCGTGGAGTTCTACGCCGGATTGGGGTTTGCCCACGCTGACGTCGGCGAGGCGTGGAGCCATCCTTATGCGGTGATGACGGACGGCCGGCTTTGCGTGGGGTTGCATCAGCAGGAGGAGTTCCAATCCTCGCTGACCTTTGTTAAGCCGAATCTATCGAAACACGTCGCCGAGCTCGATCGTCGCGGCCTATCCTTGGAGTTTTGTCGCTTGGGCGACGGGGTCTTCAACGAACTGGGCTGGTTCGACCCTTCCGGCCACCTGATCCGTCTTCTCGAGGCCCGGACCTTTTCGCCGGGCGAAGATCGCGCCAACGGCAAAACGTCGTGCGGCTACTTTCTCGAGATTGCGTTGCCCGCGTCGGCGCCCGACCTCGCCAAGTCCCATTGGGAAACGCTCGGTTTCGTCGGCATGGAGGATTTCGATGCCGTCATGCCCCACATCGCCTGTATCAGCGACACGGTCGAGATCGGGCTGTACTCGCCGGCTTACTTGACGGCACCGACCTTGATGTTCGAAGTGGACCGACTCGAAGACACCCTGATGAGTCTCGCCGCGCGCGGACTGAATCGCCGCGGCCGGCTGCCGGGTTCCATGCATGGGCGCGCCGCCATGCTGACGGCACCCGAGGGTACTCCCATCCTGCTCGTCGCAGCTCGCGGCGCCTAGGTCGCCTGCGCGACGAGATCGAATTTGACCGTCACTTCGTCCTTGACCTGCAGAGCGCCCATCATGACGCTGAACGGCAGCAGCCCCAAAGCGGTCTGACTCAATGTGAAGCTCCCGGAAGCCGCCAGCCGGCCGGCCGACACGGCGCAGGCGAACGGAATGTCCAGGCTGGACACGTGTCCCGCGATGCTGATGACCGTCGTTGCCGAGCAGCGTCCGTCATGCCGGGTTATTCGAGCGCTGGTCAACGTGATCGTCGGAAAACGCGCGCCATCGAGCACGGCCGCGCTCAACATGTTGGCCCGCGTACCTGTTTTGGCCTCGTCCGACACGGTCTCCGCGAAGTCCGCGCCTTCTTCGGTGCGCCACTGCGCAGCATCGACGACGAAATCTTGTACGGGCACGTCGAGCGCCAGGGCATCCGTGGCCGCATCTCCCGTATATCGAATCCAACCGCCGACGCTGCGATTGACGATGACGTGATTATGCCCGAGGCGCGCCATCGGGCCGGCCCGATAGATCAACAAGCGTATTTCGCAATGCGCAGAGTCGAGTTGATAGACATCCTTGCCGGTGGGTTGCTGGAATGCCTTCGTGGCGCCCGCCGCGCTGGCCGGTGCGGGACGACCGCCCGGCAGACTACAGGCCGTTAGAAACAGCCCCGCAAAAACGACGCAGGCGGTTTTGAACAAGATGAAATCCCCGCTGACTTGCTAAACTAGTCAGCGCTGCAGTCTGCACTCGGAGCCTTTGAGATGCCAACTCGTACTCTTCCCACGCGCTATGGTTCGGTTGCCCAGGTGCTTCATTGGGTCGTCGCGGCGCTCATCGTCACGCAATTCGCGCTGGCCTGGACGGCCGACGATCTGCCTCTGGGGATGCACAAGCTCGCTTTGCTCGCGCGCCACAAGAGCTTCGGCATGACGGTGTTGATGCTGGCGCTCGTACGTCTGTTGTGGCGCCTCAAAAATCCGCCGCCGCCGTTGCCGGCGGGAATGAACGAACTGGAGACTCGACTGGCCCGGTTCACGCACGTTGCCTTCTACTTTTTCCTCTTCGCCATGCCACTTACCGGGTGGATGATGTCGTCCGCCAAGAATTATTCGGTCAGCTGGTTCGGACTGTTCACTTGGCCGAACCTCATCTCGCAAAGCGATTCGGCATTCGGCGTTTTGCGCGAAACCCATGAGATCATGAGTTGGGCGTTGTTCGCCATTGCCGTGCTGCATATTCTGGCTGCTCTCAAGCATCATTTTTGGAACAAAGACGACGTGTTGTTGCGGATGCTGCCATTCACCAAGGAAAAACGATCATGATCAAACGAGGCCTGCTGACGTCTTTGATGCTCACCACCGCGTTGGCTGCGCGAGTGGCGGGGGCGGCGAGTTACACCGCTGATTCCGGCGCCAGTCACCTGGATTTCACCGGCGTTCAAGCCGGTGCGGAATTCAAGGGAACCTTTCATAAGTTCACCGCGGCCGTCGATTTCGCGCCGGAGGCGCTGACGGCCGCGCATTTCGATGTGCAGATCGATTTGAACTCCATCGATACCAAGGATAACGACCGCGACAAGACCATGCGTGGCGCCGACATATTCGATGTGGCGCATTTTCCAACCGCTCATTACGTCACCAAGAGCTTCACCAAAACTGCCACGGGCTACACCGCCATCGGCGCGCTGACCCTGCATGGCGTCACGAAAGACGTGCCGATCACTTTTCAGTTCACGTCGGCTCCTGCGCCCAAACTGGACGGCACCGCGACGCTCAAGCGTCTGGATTTCGGCGTGGGTCAGGGCGATTGGAAAAGCACCGAATGGATCGCGGATGCCGTGAAGGTATCGTTCTCGCTGACGTTGAAACCCAAAGCGTAGCGTCCCGTAGCGAACCATCCGATCGGCCGCCCATGCCCGACACCCCACAAGAGACGGCCAGCTATATCCTGGCCATCGGCCGTATCGATGCGGTGCCGATGTTGCTCGATGTGCTGTGCGAGACCACCGGCATGCGCTTCGCGGCCGTTGCGCGGGTCACCGCAGAGAGCTGGACCGCCTGCGCCGTGCGCGACGAGCTGCAGATGGGTATCCTACCGGGTACTCAAATCGACGCGGACCGCACCCTGTGTTGCGACGTCATAACGTCCGGTCAGCCCATCGTCATCGACCATGCGAGCACCGATCCGGTGTACAGCTCCAATCCCCTGCCTAAGCTGCATGGCTTCGAAAGCTTCGTGTCGGTACCGATCATCACGCGGGATGCGGAGTATTTCGGGAACCTTTGCGCGCTCGATCCGCTGCCCATCAAGGTGTCCGAGGCCCGCACCAAGGTCATGTTCGAGCGTATCGCGCAATTGATCGGTAATCAGCTCGAGCTGAAAAAAATGCACGAGCAAGCCCATGAAGCGCTGCTGAAGGAACAGGCGTCCGGCGAATTGCGCGAGCAATTCATCGCCATTCTCGGCCATGATCTGCGCAAACCTCTGCTGGCAATCCAGGCCGGCATCGAACAGCTGGAAAACACCACCGGCGACGCGGCCTCCCTTGCCGTCGCCTCGCAGCTGAGAACGGCGGCCGGACGCATGTCGTCGGTCATCGGCGATGTACTGGACTTCGCTCGCGGCCGCCTCGGCGCCGGTATTTCGGTCCGACTCGAAGCGGTCGAAAACCTCGACGGGTTATTCGAGTCGGTGGTGAAAGATCTGTGCGCGCGGCAGCCGTTGCGCAAGATCATCTGCAATTCCGTGGTCGGCTGCCCCGTGTATTGCGATGCGGCGCGTCTGCAGCAATTGGCCGGCAATTTGTTGGACAATGCGCTCGCGCACGGTTCGCCGCTCGGTCCCGTCAGCTTCATTGCCATGGTGGATCATGATTGCCTGGTCATTCAGGTATGGAATGCCGGAGAACCGATCCCGCCCCACAGCATTCCCCAGATCTTCGAACCGTTCTGGCGTCGTACCACGTCGGACCAGAGAGACGGCGTGGGTCTGGGCCTACACATTTGTCGACAGATCGTGCGCGCACACCGCGGTCAGATCAGCGTCACGTCCACCAAGAAGAACGGCACCCAATTCACCGCGCGCATGCCGTTGAGTCATCCGCCCGGCTAAACCGTGCACCCGAGAAATTCGACGTTCGTTCTTTCAGTCCTCCGGAGCTATCCATGAAAATTGGCGTCCCTAAAGAAATAAAGATTCACGAGTATCGCGTCGGTCTCGTGCCTGCGGGGGTTCGTGAACTGGTCGAGTCGGGACATCAGGTGCGCGTGCAGACGGGCGCCGGCGCCGGCATAGGTTTCGACGATTCGCATTATCAGTCCGCCGGCGCGAGCATCGCGCCCACTGCGCGGGATGTGTTCGCCGGCTGCGATCTCATCGTCAAAGTCAAGGAGCCGCAACTCGCCGAGTGCCGGATGCTGACCGCGGATCAGCTCCTGTTCACCTATCTGCACCTCGCCGCCGATCGCGAGCAGACCGACGCATTGCTGGCCTCGAACGCCACCGCGATCGCCTACGAAACCGTAACGGCAAAGGACGGTTCGTTGCCTCTCTTGACGCCGATGAGCGAAGTGGCGGGACGTATGTCGGTGCAAGTCGGCGCCCATTGCCTGCAGAAGGCCGGCGGCGGCTATGGCGTCCTATTGGGCGGGGTGCCCGGCGTGGCGCCGGCCAGGGTGCTGATTCTCGGCGGTGGGGTGTCGGGCACCCACGCGGCGGAAATGGCCGTCGGCCTGGGCGCGGACGTGACGATCGTCGATCGTTCCGTGAAGCGTTTGCGGGAACTGTCGGCGCTGTTCGGCAACCGCTTGAAGACGCTCTATTCGACCGCGCACGCCATCGAAGAACTGATTCGCGACGCGGACCTCGTCATCGGCGCCGTGCTGATCGCCGGCGCCGCGGCCCCGAAACTCGTGACGCGGGCCATGGTTAGGACCATGAAAGCCGGCGCCGTCTTGGTCGATATCGCCATCGATCAAGGCGGATGTTTCGAGACCAGCCGGCCGACCACCCATGCTGAGCCGACGTTCGTTTTGGACGACGTGATTCACTACTGCGTGACCAACATGCCGGGCGCGGTGCCGCGCACATCCACCTTCGCGTTGACGAACGCGACTCTGCCTTATGTCAAAGCACTTGCCGATCATGGCTGGCGACACGCGGTCGCCGAGGACGAGGGCCTCGCGCGCGGACTGAACGTGCATGCAGGTAAGCTCACACACGCCGCGGTGGCCACTGCATTGGGTCTCCAATACCAGGCTTTCGAACCTCGATAGCGCGCCGGTTCACGCCTCGATCAGCTCCAGCATGCGCTTGGCGTCGATATTACCGCCGCTCAGTAGGACCCCCACCCGCTGGCCCCGCAACCCGTCGCCGCATGCACGCACGGCGGCGAATCCGAGACAGCCGGTCGGTTCGACGACGATCTTCAGCCGACTGAACAGAAACTGCATGCTCTCGATCAACGCCTCGTCCGACACCGTCACAATGTCGGTGACGTAGCGGCGAATGATGTCGAAAGTGTAGATCCCGAGAGCCTGCGTTTGCGCACCGTCCGCAATGGTCTGCGGTACGTCGATACGTACGATGGTGTTGCGGCGCAAAGATTGCTGGCCATCGTTTCCGGCGCAGGGTTCCACACCGAAGACTTTGCAACCGGGAGATAGCGCCGCGGCAGCGAGCGCCGCGCCGCCCAGCAGACCGCCGCCCCCGAGACACACGAACAAGCTGTCCAAGGGACCGACTTCGTCGAATAATTCGGCCGCGGCCGTACCCTGGCCGGCAATCACGTGCGGGTGATCGTAAGGCGGAACGATGGATGCTCCTCGGGCCTGCGCCAACCGACGCGCGATCTCCTCGCGATTTTCTGCATACCGATCGTAAAGCACTATGTGCCCGCCATAGGCGCGCGTTGCCGCCATCTTGGCGGCGGGCGCGTCGTGCGGCATGACGAGGGTCGCCTCGATTCCCAGAAGTTGCGCGGCGCGTGCCACCGCCTGCGCGTGATTGCCGGAGGAGAACGCAATCACCCCGCGGGCTCGCGACTCAGGTTCGAGACATGACAACGCATTGAACGCGCCGCGGAACTTGAAGGCCCCCGTTCTCTGCAAATTTTCGCATTTGAAGAACACCGTGGCCATGCTCTGCTCGTCGACCAGGCGCGACGTCATGACCGGTGTGCGCCGAGCGTACCCTTCGAGACGCCTGCCGGCCGCCTCGACGTCGGCGAACGTGGGCATGTCGTCCGGCACTCGATCGCATTCCATGCGCTGCAGACTACTTCTTGGGTTTCACGGTGCGTGCCGTCTTCGATGTCCTTTTGGCCGCCACGCGTTTCCGGGCAGCGGGCTTTTTCCCGGCCACCGGTTTTTTTTTCGCGGCAGCCGCCGGCGTGTCGCGCGGCGCGCCACGCAGCTGGTCGAGGATGGCCGGATTTTCGAGCGTCGACACATCTTGCGTAATATCCTCGCCGCGGGCGATGGAGCGCAGCAGTCGCCGCATGATCTTACCCGACCGTGTTTTGGGTAGATTCACCGTCAGCCGAATCTCGTCCGGCTTGGCGATGGGACTGACTCGCGAACCCACCCAGGCGCGTAATTCCTCGGTGAGTTGGCGCACTGCGTCGCTCGCCGGAAGATCGGTGTTCAACACGACGTACGCGAACACGGATTCGCCCTTGATGTCGTGCGGCTTGCTGACCACCGCCGCCTCGGCGACACGCGGATGCGCGACCAAGGCGGACTCGATTTCCGCCGTGCCCAATCGATGGCCTGCCACGTTCAGCACATCGTCGGTGCGCCCCACGATCCAATAGTACCCATCGGCGTCGCGGTGGGCGGAATCACCCGCCACGTAGTAGCGATACTGGTATTTCTCCCAATAGGTTTCCAGGTAGCGTTCGTTGTCACCCCAGATGGTGCGCAACATCGAGGGCCAAGGGCGCTTGATCACCAGATACCCGTCGGTGCCGGCCCCGGTCACCGAATGGCCTTCTTCGTCGACGATATCGACGAAAATACCCGGCAACGGCTTCGCGCAGGAGCCGGGTTTGGTCGGCGTAACCGCCGGGATGGGCGTCATCATGATCGAGCCGGTTTCCGTCTGCCACCACGTATCGACGATGGGACAGCGTTTCTTGCCGATGACCCGGTGATACCACATCCAGGCTTCGGGATTGATGGGTTCGCCCACGCTGCCGAGCAGTCGCAGTTTGCTCAAGTCATAGCGTCTCGGAATGGCGTCGCCCAATTTCATGAGCGCCCGAATGGCGGTGGGCGCCGTGTAAAAAATGCTGACGCCGTGCGTCGCGCAAATTTGCCAGAAGCGGCCACCGTCGGGAAACGTCGGCGCCCCCTCATACATCAACAGCGTCGCGCCCACCGCGAGCGGCCCATAGGCGACGTAGGTATGTCCCGTGACCCAGCCGACGTCGGCCGTACACCAGAACACATCGTCGTCGTTCACATCGAACGTCCAACGGGTACTCAATTTGGCATTCAGCAAATAACCCGCGCTGGCGTGCTGGATGCCCTTGGGTTTACCGGTCGAACCCGAGGTGTAGAGCAGAAATAACGGATGCTCCGCGTTCACCCATTCCGGTTCGCACACCGGGGCGAGCCCGCCCACGGCGTCTTGCCACCAAACGTCCCGACCGCTGCGCATGGCGCAGGCGCCGCCGATGCGGCGGTAGACGATGACGTGTTGCACGCTCGAACAACCCGCCTCCAGCGCGATGTCGACGGCATTCTTTAAAGCGACTTTCTGGCCGCCGCGCCAGCCGCCATCGGCCGTGATGACCAGCTTGGCACCGGCAGCCTCGATGCGGTCCTGGATGGCATGCGCCGAAAAACCGCCGAACACCACGGAATGCACCGCACCGATGCGGGCACACGCCTGCATGGCGATTATCGCCTCCGGAATCAGCGGCAGGTAGATCGCCACGCGATCGCCGCTTTCGATTCCACTCGCCTTGAGCGCGTTCGCGAAACGGCACACCTCGGCATGCAGCTCACCATAGGTGAGCCTGCGCACGTCGCCGGGTTCGCCTTCGAAGACGATCGCGAGCTTGTCTGCAGCCGTCTTTAGATGCACATCGAGGCAGTTGTACGAGACGTTGAGCCGGCCGTCGGAGAACCAGCGGAAGTTCGGTGCGTCGCTATCGTCGAGCGGCACCGTGAAGGGTTGGCGCCAGGTTATTTCGGCAACGGCCAAATCGGCCCAGAAACCAACGTAGTCTTCGGCCGCCCGGTCATACAATCGGGACAGCTCTGCGGCGTTCATACCGGCATGTCGACGGAATCGTGCGGAGGGCGCGAAAACGGGATCGTCATGCGCCACGGATTTTTTTTTCTTTGCAACCACTGGATGATTCCCCCGACTGCTTGCTGAAGCGGCAAGTCTAGAGGGTTGTGCGCACGCCTGCGATACGACGCGCCTGTTGACGCAAAATATTACCGAACCCGTGCGTATCGAAGAACGCCTCGAGACGGGCGGTGTCGGGGACCCTCGGTTTCAAGCCGTCCAGCGTGACGTCGATCGGTAGATCGCAGACGATGCCCGTCAATTTGCGCGCCAGATACGCCGCTTCCTTGTGGGTGAGCAGCCTCGCGGCCACCGCGGCCGCACCGCGCAGCTTCATCCGGGCAACCCCGTCCAGATTGGCATAAAGTTCATCGAGCGATCCGAACATCGTAAACAGTTCGGCGGCCGTTTTTCTGCCGATGCCGGGCACTCCCGGGATGTTGTCGACCGAGTCGCCCGTCAACGCCAGGAAATCGGCGATCAGCTCCGGGATGGCGCCGAATCGCGGCCCGATATGATGGTATTCGTACCGCGTATTCCCGCTGTAATCCCAGAACACGTCGCCGGCGCGGATGAGCTGCGACAAATCCTTGTCGCGGGTCACCAGCACGTTGCGCAGGCCGGCGGCACGCGCGCGCGCCGCCAAGGTACCGATGATGTCGTCCGCTTCGTAATGCGAGCTGGCGAATTCGGCGAGCCCCATGTGCCGGCAAAACTCCCTGCACAGCTCGAACTGTCTTTCGAGGTCGACCGGCGGCGCGTCGCGGTTGGCTTTGTAAGCCGGATAGATGGCGTTTCGATACGACGTCCCGCCGCGCAGCCCGATGTCGAAGGCTACGCCGATCCTTTCGGGCTTGACCCGTTCGAGCAGATCCGAGAGAAAGCGTGCGAAGCCGTAGAGTGCCTGCGTGGCGTTACCGTCGGCGTCCATCATGTCGGGGGGCATCGAATGATACGCCCTGAAAATAAAGTAACTCGCGTCGATGTGATAGACCACGCCGGCCGGATTGGCGATCACATCGGCCAGCGTTGCATGCGCTCGTGCAGCGGACTCGCGCGCGGAAAATGAGCGATCAAATATTCCATCTGATCCGCCAGCACGCGCCGGCCTTTGAGAAAGATGTATTCCGCATACGTTGGCGTGAACGGCACGGCCAGCAATTCCATGCCCGCCTGCTCGGGCGTTCGCGAGGCTTTGGCGTTGTTGCAGCGGCGGCATGCCGATACCACGTTGCTCCATAGATCCTGCCCGCCGCGGCTGAACGGCGTCACATGATCGCGGGACAACAAACTATAGGTAAATCGTAAACCGCAATACAGGCAAAGATAGGCGTCACGACGAAACAAGGTTTGATTGTTGAGCGGCGGCGTGTAGGCAGCCCCGCGGAGGTTACCTGGATTTCCCGTGTGTCCATGCGTGGCGATGATGGAATTGACGTCGACGATCGTACGCAGCCCCGTCCTCGCGGAGGTGCCGCCATACAACCGGTACAGCAGCGAACCGCAGGTGTAGGCGACCTGAGCGGTATGGTAAAGACGCGCCGCTTCTCGGTAATCCACCCATTCCAGAGGCATACCGGACACATCGGTGCGCAAGATCTGTTGGGACAACGGATATCTCTGAGGCACCACCTCGAGATCGTCCGCCCAATCCAACAAGTGAAACGTGTGCTGCTGTACCGGCTTCATAGAGTCGTTAAGATAGTCGACTCTTATGCCATAATTCAACGTTTGGAATAATTCAACGTTTTGGGGGAGACAACGTCATGGCTGTCGTCGTCGGTGTCCTACGGGAGACCGCTGCGAATGAAACGCGCGTCGCCGTCGTCCCGGAAATCGCGTCCAAGCTGAAAACATTGGGGGTCCGCGTTCTTTTCGAACCGGGTGCCGGTGCGGCGGCGCATTTTCCCGACGCCGCTTACGCAGGCGTCGATTTTGGCGATGCGTCGACGGTCTTGCGGAGCGCCGACGTGTTGCTGAAGGTTCAACCGCCGGACATGGCTGAAGTGCAGGGGCTCAAGGAGGGAGCCATCGTGGTGGGTTACCTGCAGGCGTACGCCCGGCCCGACTTGGTTCGTGCCCTCCGAGACCATCGCATCACGAGCTTCGCCATGGAGTTGATCCCGCGCATTTCCCGGGCGCAGTCGATGGATGCGCTGTCCTCCCAGGCCGCGGTCTCGGGATACAAGGCCGTACTCCTTGCCGCGAACACGCTGGAAAAATTTCTGCCCATGTTGACGACCGCGGCGGGCACGATCCGTCCCGCGTCCGTGTTGGTCATCGGCGCGGGCGTCGCGGGCCTGCAGGCCATCGCCACGGCACGGCGATTGGGCGCCGTGGTGGAGGCCTATGACGTACGCGGCGCGACCAAGGAACAGGTCAGATCCCTGGGCGCGAAATTCGTCGAGACCGGTGTGTCCGCGGAAGGTTCGGGGGGCTATGCGCGGGAACTCACGGAAGCTGAACGGCTCAAGCAGCAGGAAATTCTCGACGCGCGGATCGCCGCGAGCGATGCCGTCATCAGCACAGCCTCGGTTCCCGGCCGGGCGGCGCCCCGCATCATCAGTCAAGCCGCGGTGGAACGCATGAAAGAGGGCGCGGTCATCGTCGATCTCGCTGCGGAACAGGGCGGCAACTGCGCACTGACGCGGGCGGGCGAGACGGTATTGCACGGCGGTGTGAAGATTCTGGGACCGGTCAATCTTCCGGCATCGCTGCCGTACCATGCCAGTGAAATGTATTCCCGCAATCTCTTCAATTTTTTGAAGCCCGCGATTCTGACGGGCGCGCTCGTCATCGACTGGAGCGACGAGGTGTTCTCCGGAGCCGTGCTGACGCATGGTGGGCAGATCAAGCACGAAGCGACCTCCAAAGCGCTGCAAGGACAGACGACATGATCGACGGCGTCATCGCCCTTTACATATTCATGCTGGCGGCTTTTACCGGATACGAGGTCATTTCCCGGGTGCCGGTGATCTTGCACACGCCGCTCATGTCGGGATCGAATTTCGTCCATGGCATAGTCTTGGTGGGCGCAATGGTCGCTCTGGCGGCGGCTGACGGCACGGTGCTGCGGGTCATTGGATTCATCGGCGTCGTGCTCGCCGCGGGCAACGCGGTCGGCGGCTACGTGGTCACCGAGCGGATGCTGAAGATGTTCGTCACCGCCGCTCCGAAGAAGGAACCCTGAGCGTGCAGTCCCTGCCGAGCGTTCAAACGCTCACTCAACTGTCCTACCTCATCGCCGCGGCCCTGTTCATTCTCGGGCTGAAGCGCATGAGTTCTCCACGCACGGCGGTGAGCGGCGTGCGTTGGGCCGGTGTCGGCATGCTGCTCGCCACGGTCGTGACGATCGCGTTCATGAGCGCAGCGCCGCTCAACATCGGTCTGGTCGTGGCGGCCATCGCGATCGGCGGAAGCATTGCCTGGATCAGCGGCAAGCGCGTTGCCATGACCGACATGCCGCAGATGATTGCGCTCTACAACGGCATGGGCGGCGGCGCGGCGGCCGCCATCGCAGCCGTCGAATTGTATGGCGGCAACGAACACAACGTCGTGCATTTGACGATGGCCACCGTCGGCGGCTTCATCGGCGCGGTGTCCTTCAGCGGCAGCTTGATCGCTTTCGGCAAGCTCCAGGGTCTCATCACGAAGTCGGTGCGGTTCAGCGGTCAGAAGTTTCTCAATCTCGCGATATTGATCGGCACCGCCGAACTCGGCTACATGCTGGTAGCCGGAGCGCATTCCGGGCCGCCCGTCGTAACGACGTTTTTTGGCTTCGCCTTGGTGCTTGGCATCGCCATGACGCTGCCCATCGGCGGCGCCGACATGCCCGTGGTCATCTCGTTGTACAACGCCCTCACCGGTTTGGCGGTCGCCTTCGAAGGGTTTGTGCTCGACAATGCGGCCATGATCATCGCGGGCACCGTGGTCGGTTCGGCCGGCACGTTGCTGACCCAACTCATGGCGAAGGCCATGAACCGTTCCCTGAGCAACGTGCTATTCGCCAATTTCGGCGAGTCGACCGCTGCGGGAGCGGCGGCGGTCACGGGCACCCAAAAAGCCATCGAAGCGTCGGACGCCGGCGTCATGATGGCTTATTCGCAGAAGGTCATCATCGTGCCGGGTTACGGGCTGGCGGTCGCCCAGGCGCAGCACAAAGTCTGGGAACTCGCCCAGTTGCTGATCGACCACGGCGTCAACGTCCGCTTTGCGATCCACCCGGTGGCGGGCCGCATGCCGGGGCACATGAACGTGCTGTTGGCGGAGGCCGGCGTGCCTTACGACTTGATTGCCGACCTCGACGAGATCAATGCCGAATTCGACACCGCGGACGTGGCGCTCATCATAGGCGCCAACGACGTCGTCAATCCGGACGCGCGTTCCAACAAGGGCAGTCCGATATACGGCATGCCGATCTTGAATGCCGACAAAGCGAAGAACGTCATCGTCATCAAGCGGGGTCAGGGTACCGGGTTCTCGGGGATCGACAATGCGTTGTTCGTGCTCGATCAAACTCGCATGTTGTACGGCGACGCTCAGGCGGCCGTCGGGCAACTCATCCAGGCGGTCAAGGCGGCGGGTTGATTCGCCTCGAGCGTCTGCTCGGGCTTCTTACTCGGACATCTCAGCGACGCCGTACAGGACCACCGTGCTGAACTGCGCTGCGGCGCTCCTCGGGGCTCATGAGGCGCCACTGACGCCGTAACTCCATGCGGCGCTCCGGCGGCATCTGGCGGAAGCGCCGGAAGTTTTCACGTACCCGCCGCTGCTGGTCCGGCGGCAGGCTCGTGAACTGTCGCCAGCGCTGGCGCAGCACCTGTCGCTGTTCCGGCGGCATCGCACGCCATTCACTGAAACGCTGTTGCGCATTGACGCGTTGTTGCGGCGTCATGGACAGCCAACGCTCACTGCCCCGCACCAGCGCCTGCTGCCGCTCGGGCGGCAGCTCGTTCCAATGGTCCTGGTATTTCTGTAATAGCTGCTGCTGCTCCGCCGACAGCGCAGCCCACGGCTGCAAGGGCGGGGCTTGGGCAACGCAAAGGTTTGCCGTGGCGAGGAAGAGACCGGCACAAAGAACGAAAGTCCTCATCATTGGTTTGCATCCTGCGACGGCTTGACCGGAGCTTGCTGGCGCGGTGCCGACCTCGTCAAAAATTCCCACCAAGCGGCATCGTCAACATCGTCCGCACCCAAAAACTCGATGAAATCGTCATCTGCGTTCGTCCCCGCCGGCGGTGGCGGTGGTATCGGCTGCGGCTGCGGCTGCGCGGGTGGCGAACCCTGCGGCGATGCCGGGGGTCCCGCCAGCGCACCTGAGCACACGAATAGGCCCACAGCCAAACGCCATCGCCGGCCGAACCGCAACGCCATTACGCGCCGCGCAAATTAGGCCGCCGGTCCCGCACTCGCAGCTTTGTCCGCGAAGTCATAAAAATCGATGTCATCTTGCAGCATTTCCATGGCGTCGCCGGACGTACCATCGCTCGCGGCAACCATGTCGAGATCTTCCAAATTGGTCTGTGCGTCGCCCGGAGCATGGTTGATTGCTTGGGAGCCGGGAGTTCCCACCCACAAAGCCACACCCACCAGCACGGCGGCAGTGAGTCCGGCCGCCGGAGTCCACAACCGCCAACGCTGTAACCATGGCCGTTTCCCGACCATGGCGGCTCGCTCCACGGCGCCGGCGCGGGCGCGCGTGAGACGCGAACAAATCCGCATGTCGAGACTCTCGACGCTTGTCCCGAACAGCTCCCGGCTGCGGCTCTCTAAAGCGCTCGACAAAGCGCTCGACGTCGACTGCTGTGTGTTCTCGTTCATCACCACACCTCGCCCAATTGTTCGCGCAAACTGTGCACCGCGCGCGAATAGTGCGTTTTGACGCTGCCTTCGGAGCAGCCCATGGCCTTGGCCGTCTCGGCCACGTCCAATCCTTCGAAATTACGCAACATGAATGCCTCGCGCTGCCGCGCAGGCAGTTGCCGCAACGAGGTCTCCAAAGTTTGCATCGCCTGATCCTGCATCATCAACTCGGGCGCGTCCGGACCCCCGGCGGCGACGTTCTCGATCGGATCCTGAGCTTCGTTGTCCGGATCCTCCTTGACTCCCGGCAACCACACCATGAATTTTTTGCGAACCGTCCGGCGTCTCTGTAAATCCCGGATTCCGTTTTCCAGAATTCGGTAGAAGAGCGGCCGCCATTCCGCACTGGGCTTCGCGGAATAGTTACGCGCGAGTTTTAACATCGCGTCTTGGACTACGTCCAACGCATCGTCGGGATCCCGCAGCGCCACCTGCGCCATACGAAACGCGCGGCGCTCTATTTCCGCCAGAAACTTATCGAGCTCTCGCGTCTGCTCCAGAACCGCTCCCCTAGCTGCCGGAGCCGGAACATCCCAGATCATCCCAGCCTTCGCTAGCGTATCAAAGCGCGGCATACCTCGTCCTTCGAAGACATCGACGGCTTAACTCAATCACTGTATAAACGCTTCACTTAACCACCGGTTGACTGCACGCTGGACGAAGTCGCGATCGGTGAGCCGCATAAGATCAGCGACTTACGCACATGGCGCCGGTCATCGGTTGCGCAGTTGCAAGCGACACCTCAAAACCAGATTTGGAGGCAGATGCAACCTGCTGAACTGCATGAGAATTATTCAATTTCGCGCAGTTTTTCACCAATCTGATCGGGATCCGAAACAGAATGGGCACTTAGGGCCGATGATCCCCGCTTTTCAACAGAGTTATCCACAGCTTTTGTGGACAGAATCGCTGCCATGATCTTGCAGATCGCACTCGCCACGCCCGTGCGTCGAATGTTCGATTACCGATGGGGGTCCACGGCGCACGCTGCAGCGCCGCCGCTCGGCGTACGGGCCCGGGTGCCGTTCGGGCGCCGTATTTTGGTCGGCGTCGTGGTCGGCACGCTGGCCGAGTCGGACCTGCCCGCGGACAAGCTCAAGACGGTGTTGGAGCTGCTGGATGACGCGCCGATCTTCGACCCGGTGACCTTCGAACTCCTGCGCTGGGCCGCCGAGTATTATCACCACGCGCTCGGCGAGGTCATCGCTGCGGCCCTGCCCGCGAGCTTACGGGCCGGCCAGACCGTGGCGCTCGGTGTCGAGTCATGGTCCGTGACGGCGGCGGGGCGGTGCGAACTCGAGCGCCCCACCCACCCGCGAATCTCGAAGGCACGCGCCCTGCTGGCATGGCTCGCCGAGCACGGCCCGCTCACGACCGAGCCGGGCGCGGCGCGACGATTGACGTTGGTAGGCGGGTTCAAGGCGGCGCACTTGAAAGCTTTGGCGGAACGTCACTGGGTTCAGGCCGCGCGCGGCACGCCCGCCGCGACCGCGTTCGTGACGCAGCCCAGCGATGTCGCACTCACCGACGCTCAGTCCGCCGTGGTCGAGGCCATCACCGTTTCGCTCGATCGTTTCGAGGCCCACCTACTCTACGGCGTCACCGGCAGCGGCAAAACCGAAGTGTACCTGCGCGTGATAGCCGCAGCGCTCGGCGCCGGCGGGCAAGCCTTGGTCTTGGTGCCCGAGATCGCGCTGACACCCCAGCTGGTCGAACGCTTCCGCCGGCGTTTCAGTGCAGGCGTCGTGGTTTTGCATTCGGCGCTCACGGGACGCGAGCGGCGGGACGCATGGCAGGCAGCGCACCGTGGGGAGGCGCGCATCGTGATCGGCACCCGCTCGGCGGTCTTCACCTCGCTGCCCAAGCTCGCTCTCATCGTGGTGGACGAAGAACACGACGCCTCGTACAAACAGCACGAGGGCTTTCGCTACTCGGCACGCGACCTGGCGGTTTGGCGCGCGCAGCGCGCGCGCGTGCCAATCATTTTGGGTTCGGCCACTCCGTCGCTCGAAACCCTCGACAACGCCGCGCAAGAGCGCTACTCCAAGCGAGTGCTGCCGCAGCGACCGGGTGCCGCGCGCGCTCCCCACATGGCGCTCGTCGACCTGCGCAAGCACGCCAGCGAGCAAGGCCTGTCGCAGCCCGCCTTGCAGGCGATCGCAAGACATCTGCACGCCGGCGGCCAGGTCATCGTGTTCCTGAATCGACGCGGCTACGCACCGTCCTTGTTCTGCACCGCGTGCGGTTGGGTGGCGCCGTGTGCGCATTGCGATGCACGAATGACCTTGCACCGACGCGCGGCGCAACTGCGCTGTCATCACTGCGGCACCCATCAGGAGGTACCTTCGATCTGCGCATCGTGCGGCCAGGCCCTGCACCCCGTCGGACAGGGTACCGAACGCGTTGAAGAGACGCTGCTCCGGTTGTTTCCGGAGGCACCTCTGGCGCGCCTCGACCGCGACACGGCCACGGGGCGGGGCGCCATGGAAGCCGTCCTGCAGCGTGTCCATAGCGGCGACGCGCGAATCTTGGTCGGCACGCAAATGTTGACCAAGGGGCATCACTTCGCCGACGTCACCCTGGTGGTGATCTTGGATGCCGATCAGGGCTTGTTCGCGAGCGACTTTCGGGCGACGGAACGCCTGGCACAAACCATCACGCAAGTGGCCGGGCGGGCCGGGCGCGGCGCGCGAGCCGGCGAGGTCTTGATCCAGTCGGCCTTTCCCGAACATCCGCTGCTCATGCGCCTCATCGCCGATGGATACGAGGGGTTCGCGGCCGGCGCCTTGCAAGAGCGGCGCGACGCGGCATGGCCGCCCTACTCGCGCCTCGCCATGCTGCGCGCCGAAGCGAAGGACGCCGCGGCGCTCGATCTTTTTTTGCGCACCGCGGCAGATCGAGGCCGGCCGGCCCCGGGTTCGACGGTGAAGATCCTCGGCCCGGCGACCGCGCTGCTCGCCCGCCGGGCCGACCATTTTCGAGCGCATTTATTGATCGAATCCGCCACCCGTGCCGAGCTGCAGCGTTTTTTGACGGACTGGTTGCCGCAGGTCGAGACGCTGCGTGGTCCCGCCGGGCTGCGCTGGTCCATCGACGTCGATCCGCTCGAAGTCGATTAAATCGGTAAACTGCCGACCCCGTATGAAAACCATAATCGATTCTTTGCTGCGCCGTGCTCTCGCCGCGCTGCCCGCCGACCTGGTGCCGGCCGCCGCCCGTGATATCGACATCGACATCGAACGCAGTCGGGATGCTCAGCATGGCGATTTCGCCAGTAATCTGGCCATGCGGCTCGCCAAGACCACACGCCAAAATCCGCGCACGCTCGCGCTGGCCCTGGTGGCCGCTCTGCCGCCCAGCGACGTGGTCGCTCGGGTCGAGATCGCCGGCGCGGGCTTCATTAATTTCTTTCTCAGAGCGGATGCCTATCACGCGGAACTCGGCGAGATTCTGGCCCGCGGCGCCGACTACGGCACCTCGCAGATCGGCGCGGGCCGTTCCGTGCTGGTGGAGTTTGTGTCGGCCAATCCCACGGGACCCTTGCACGTCGGGCACGGACGCCATGCTGCCTACGGTGCCACCGTCGCGAATTTGCTCCAATGCGTGGGTTATCGCGTGACACGCGAGTACTACATCAACGATGCGGGTCGCCAGATGGAAATTCTCGCGGCGAGCACCTGGCTTCGCTATCTCGAGCGTTGCGGCGAGCGGTTCGTGTTTCCGGCGAACGGCTATCGCGGCGACTACATCGTCGCCATAGCGGAGCGGTTGCATGCCGTGGACGGCGGTGTGCTGCGTCGTTCCCCCGCCGAGGTGTTCGAGGGGTTACCGCCGGACGAAGCGGACGGCGGCGATAAAGATCTCTACATCGACGCCCTCATCGTGCGCGCACGCACGCTGCTCGGCGCCGACACCTTCCGCCGCGTCCTCGTTCATGCGGTCGACGGGATATTGAGCGACATCCGCGCCGACCTCGCCGAGTTCGGCGTCGTGTTCGATTCCTGGTTCTCGGAGCGGTCCCTGGAGGACAGCGGCGCCATCGATCAGGCCGTGGCGAGGCTCGAGAGCGACGGGCATGCCTACCGCAAGGACGGTGCGCTGTGGTTCAAGAGCACGGACTACGGCGACGAGAAGGATCGTGTGGTGGTGCGCGACAACGGCATCAAAACTTATTTCGCGTCCGATATCGCGTTCATCATCAACAAACTCGAGCGTGGTTTCGAGCACCTGGTGTACGTCTGGGGGGCGGATCATCACGGCTACATAGCCCGTCTGCGCGCCGGGTTGATTGCCCAAGGCGGCGCCCCCGACGTCTTCGAAGTGCAGCTGGTGCAATTCGTCAGCTTGTTCCGTGGCGGCGAGAAGATGCAGATGTCCACTCGCTCGGGCGAGTTCGTCACGTTGCGCCAGCTGCGCGACGAGGTCGGCAACGACGCTGCACGATTCTTCTACGTTTTACGCAGTAACGATCAGCATCTGGATTTCGACTTGGAACTGGCCAAGGCCCGTTCCAACGAGAACCCGGTCTACTACATCCAATATGCCCACGCTCGCGTTGCCAGCGTCAAGCGGCAGCTCGACGACAGAAACCTGGCTCACGATGCGACGCTCGGCCTGGCATCCCTCGCGCAGCTTGCGGAACCGCAGGAGCTGCAGCTCGTCAAACGGCTCGCGGCGTATCCAGAAATCATCCGACAATGCGCGATGCAACGCGCACCGCACACTCTCGTGTACTACCTGCGCGACGTCGCCAACGATTTTCACACCTACTACAGCGCTCACCAATTCATCGTCGACGACCCCGGGTTGCGCGCCGCGCGGCTGACCCTGGCATTCGCCGCTCAAATCGTGATTCGCAACGGGCTCGGTCTGCTCGGCGTGTCCGCTCCCGACACGATGTGACGGCTCGACCTAGGATGGCGGCGAAACGCATGGCGCGGGATTACAAATCCAAGCGCAAACCGCCCATGCGGTTTTCCGGGTGGATGGGCGTGTTTTGCGGCTTGGGTCTTGGGCTGCTCATCGCCGGAATCGTGTATCTGAAGGATCATCGCGCCGACGCGCCCGCCGCGACGACCCGCACGAACAAGCGGAAGCTGCGTAATACCGAATCGCCCGATACCGAGGTCACCGAGCCGGGCGGCAGCGAGGAGTCCGCCAAGTCCTATGATTTCTACGATCAACTGCCCAAGTTCGAAGTCGTCGTTCCGGAAAAAGAAAAAGACGTCAAGCCGGACATTCGCGCCGTTCCTGAAACCCGGCGCGGCACCTACGTATTACAAGCCGGGTCCTATAAAAACTTCGCCGATGCCGACCGGATCCGCGCCCAGCTGGCCTTGCAGGGCGTCGAGTCCAAGGTCCAAAAAGTCTCCGTGGATAACGACACGTGGCTGCGTATCCGCATCGGTCCCGTCTCCAAGCTCGACGAACTGAACCGTTTGCGTACGCTGCTGCGTAAAGCCAATGTCGACGTGTTGGTCATTCGGGTGGGCGACTAGCTACATTTGAACAGTTCGATGGCGGTGGTCGTGCCGGCCGCAGCACGGTACACCGTCACGTAGTCGATTCCCGTCGCGAGCTTGATGCCGGACAAATTGGCGAGCGTTTTGTAACTCGGATCGTTGCGCAGATCGGTCTCGCTGGCGCCGACCAAGGTCTTGCGGTACCAGGCTTCCACGGCGGACAGCGGATAGGATGTTTCGGCGGCAAACCGCGAACATAGATGACCGAGCGTGTCGCTGCGCGTCAACGGATCCATGGACGCCTTGCTGAGGCTGGGATAAACCGGCAGCCCGGTGAAATTCTGCAGGGGGATCGCGGCGGCGGCCACCGCAACGCTCACCCACTGCAGCGTGATGACGCCGAGACCGATGCGGCCCATCAGGCCGAGGTGTCGACAATGCTGCCGAGCGTGCTTGCGCCGCTGGATTGCAAGCTTTGCAGCGCTTCGCCGACGAAGGTGCTGAGCGCGGACGTCGAAGTGTCGGTGGCGGAAGATCCGGTCGAGGATGCACTCGCCAAGCTGGCGAGCAACTGCGCATAAGCCGAACTCAGGCTCGACTGCACGCTCGACTGCGTGCTCGATGCGGAACCCGAGGACGCCAAACCGGCTAGTTCCTGACTTTCGCTCGAATCCTTCAGCAACGTCGTCAATGCCGCCAAGGTGCTCGTGACGGAACTCGCCGACGCACTCACCGATGAACTCGATACCGCGCTGGTTGACATAACGTACTCCAACACAACCCATTGATACCGGACTGTCGGCCGGGGCGTTGGAAACTTTAGCGCCTGATCCTAATCGTCGCCCAGTTGCCGGAAGTCGACGCCCAAGGCGCGCAGCTTGCGGTACAGGTGGGTACGTTCCATGCCCACCCGCTTGGCGAGTTGACCGACCTTGCCGTTGCACAACAACAGTTGCTGCTGCAAATACGCACGCTCGAATTGTTCTCGAGCCTCGCGCAACGGCAGCGCCAACAAGTCCTGCTTCACCAAAGGTTCATCGACGGACAGCTTCACCGCCAACTCGCGCTCGATTTCCTCGAGCCGAATTTCCTCTCCGGCACCCAGGATCAGCACTCGCTGAACCAGATTTTTCAGTTCGCCGACATTACCCGGCCACGGATAATTTCGCAGCCGGTTCTGTGCCGCAACGCTGAATCTGCGCAGCGGAAGATGTTGATCGTCGACCAGACGGTCCACGTAGAAACGCAGCAGGTCGGGTACGTCCTCGGCATACTCGCGCAGCGGCGGCACCCGCAGCGTGATGACGTTCAGATTGGCGAGCAGATCGCGACGAAACGGTTCGCCCGCCGTGCGCAGCTCGAAGCCCTCTTGCGCCGACGTGATCCAGCGTACGTTGAGGCTCAAGCGTTCGCGGCCACCCACGCGGATGTAGCTTTTTTGGTCGATTGCTCCGGCCAATGCGCGCTGCGCATCGAGGCTCAAATCCTCAAGTCCGTTCACGTACAGCGTACCGCCCGCCGCCAGCTCGAGGGCCCCCGGTTCGATCTTGCCGTCGCGCTCTCTGCCGAACAAGGCGGCGGCCGGATCGCCGCTCAGACTCGTGGCCACCACCATCAGGAAGGGCTTCGCGGAGCGCGGACTCAACGAATGAAGATACCGTGCGTAAGCCTCCCGGCCCGACCCCAACTCGCCCACCAAGAGCACCGGAGAGGAGCTGGAGGCGGCGTTCTGGACCTGTTCGCGCAGCGCCTGGGTGATCTTGCTTTTACCTATCGGTGCCGCCAAGGTCGACCCGGTGGCACGCTCGGAAATCTTTTTGCGCCTTCCCGCATCCAAAGCGCGCTCCACGGTGCGCAGCAGCTTGGTCAACGACAGCGGTTTTTCGACGAAGTCGAAGGCGCCCAGACGAGTCGCTTCGACCGCCGTTTCCACCGTGCCGTGTCCCGACATCATGACCACGGGACAGTCGTATCCATCGGTCACCGACCATTCGCGCAGCAACGTGATGCCGTCGGTATCGGGCATCCAGATGTCGAGCAGCACCAAATCGGGAATTTGCGACGCGCGCGACGAGCGCGCCTGACCGGCATCGGCAGCGACATCCACGTCGTAACCCTCTTCGGACAAGATCTCTCGCAAGAGGCCGCGGATGTCCGCCTCATCGTCCACCACCAAAATTCTCGAAGCGGTCATACGCGTTCTCTCCTGTTTTCGCCTTTGCGCGGTTCGCGACCCATGGACGAGCGGGCATTCTCACCCAACGGCAACAGAATGCGCACGCGAGCCCCCCCGGTACGTCGATTATCCGCTTCAATGCGGCCGCCGTGCTCTTCCACGATTTTCTTAACGATCGCAAGACCCAAACCGGTGCCCTTTGGCTTGCTGGTGACATAAGGGTCGAAAACCGTACCGATTAAGTCACGCTGAAAGCCCGGCCCGTTATCGGCCACCACGATCGCTGCCATTTGCTTTGGACCGTCCTCGGCGAGATGAGTTTCGATTTCTATGCAAGCGCCCGCCTTGCCTTCGAGCGCCTCGAGCGAATTGGTGACCAGATTGTTCAATATCTGACGCAACCGGATGCGATCGGCCGCCACCGTGGGCAGGCTGGAATCGAGCGCCAATCTGAGTTCCACGGCACTGGCCTGCACGCGGTACAGATCCACCACCTCGACGATCAGCTGGTTCATATCGAAGCGCGAGAAATGCATGTCGGGAGCCCGCGCGTATTCGCTGAAGGCGTTGACCATCTGTTTCATCGCCTCGACTTGCGCCACGATGGTATGGGTGGCGCGCTCCAGAATCTGTGCATTCTCGGCGTTCATGCCGCCCGAAAATTTTCGCTGGATGCGTTCCGCGCATAATTGTATCGGTGTCAGCGGATTCTTGATTTCGTGCGCCAGCCGGCGCGCTACCTCTCCCCAGGCAGCATCACGCTGCGCCTGCAGCAGCGTCGTGATGTCGTCGAACACCAGGACCAAGCCCGGCGCACCGGTTTCGTTGGGCAATGCCGTGCAGGCACACATGAGCACGCGCTTGCCCGATTCGGTGAGCAGGTCGATTTGCTCGCGCCAGTCGAGTTGTTCGGAACGCAGCCGCAGATCGATCGCCTGCAAAAATTGCGTGAAGAGGGCGCCTGCGCTGATCGCCGTATCGAACGGCCGGCCGACCGCGGCTTCGAGATCGACTCCGAGAATCGAGCCGGCGGCCTGATTGGCCGTGCGTACCGTCAGATTCGCCTCGAGCGAGACCACACCGGTGGACAAACGAGCCAGGATGACGGCCAGTCCGGCGCGTTCCGCTTCCACCGCCTGCTGGCTGAGCCGCGTCTCTTCGCGTGCGCGCCCCAGTCGCTTGGTCATGTCGTTGAACGACGTCACCAGGAAGCCCAGCTCGTCGCGCGATGGCAGCGGCAGCCTCGTATCGTAATTCCCCTGCGCCACCGCGCGCGTGCCGGCGATCAAATCCTGCACCGGCTGCACCAAGCGTTGCGCGGCGAAAAAAGCACCGTACACGGCGGCAATCAACGACATCAAGACGACGAACGACAGGATCAAGACGAAGGTCGACTTGAGCGGCTGGCGCATCTGCACCAGGTGCGCGTACTGCTCGTACGAGCGCTGCACGGTGTCGGCCAGTTCGGCCAGCTGTTGCGGCACGGGATACAGGGCGATCAGCACCCGACCGCTCGAGCTGGCGCTGCCCTCGAGCGGCGCGGCCGCGCGAATCACGTAACCGCCCACCGAGTCCGTATCGAGGCTGACGTATGACCGCCCCCGGCGCAGCTGCAGCAGCATCTCGTCGGTCGCCGGTATCGGCAGCGTATCCATGGGACGATCCGAGCTGGTGGCGATGATGCGGGTCTTCGGGCCCACCACCGTGAATTCCAGCGCCGTCGTCTCGCGCCGTTCGCGATCCAACGTCCCGATCAATTCGAAGTCGGACAGCGGCGACAACTCGTGTGCCACCACTTCGGTATGCTGCAGAAATTCACGCACACGCACCTCGAGTGCGGCATGCGATAACTCGCGCGTATCCTTCAATCCCTGCGTGACTTCGATTTCGAACCAGCTGTCGATGCCGCGATTCAGGAATTGCAACGAGAAGTAATAGACCACCAGAATCGGCGCCACCGCCAACGCGCTGAATATCGCGACCGTGCGGCCCTTGAGCCGCGATCCCGGCACGTGCCGCCGATAATCGCGCACCAACCCGGTGAGCTTGGTCGCCAGCAGGACGAACAGCGTCAGCAATCCCGCGATGTTGATGAGCAGTATCCACGGCAGCCAGCGATCGAAAAGCGCCGAGTTGCGCGCCGCGGCGCCCAGCAAGTACAAGGCGACCAACCACAGCGCCACGCCGCTGGTTCCCAGCACGGTCGAGCCGTACCGGCGGGTTAGTGCTGCAGCGTCCACGTGTACCAGTCGCTTTCGCGATGCCATTCGCTCACCCAGAACATCAGCACGCGCATTGAAAACGGCACCGTCCCATAATCGAGCTTGGCGCGCACGCTGGCTTCGTAACGACGCTCGGCGGTCGTCAAGGAACGGTCGAGCACCGGCAGGCTGTGCACCTCGGAGAGCTGTTCGAGGGCGGCGTCGACGGTGCCCAACGATTCCTGCTGACCGCTGTTGTCGTTGCGCAGGATGTAGCGCGCGCTCACCGCGTTGTACTGCAGATGGTAGTGCTGCGTCAGCTCGGCGACCCGCGCATTCGGCAACAGCTGTCGCACCCGCTCGATGTCGAGATCGAGTTCCAGACTGAGCGGCACGCCTTCGGCGAGGCCACGTCGTACGGCATCGCTCAGTGGCAGCGCCAACTTGACGTTCAGGTGATAGACGCCGTCCTGTAGTTCGAGATCCGCGGAGCGCACCTCGAAACGTCCCTCGAGACCGTCGGCGCGCACCGCGGCGACCAGCGCGGCATTACCGCAAACGGCGAGGACGACCGCAGCCAGGAACCACGCCGAACGCCGTACGGTGTTCATTGCTTGACCAACACCGCATAGTAGAAGCCGTCGGCCCCCGCCTCGCCCGGAAGAATCTGGCGGCCGCAGCCATCCGCCTCGCCGAAGCCTGGCCAGCCTGGCCAGCTCTCCGCCGGGACGATGTTCGCATCGGGCGTGCCTTCGAGAAACGCCGTGACCACATCGCGATTCTCGCTGCGGGTCACGGTACACGTGGCGTACACCAACCGGCCGCCCCGTGCGAGCAAGCGCCATGCCGATGTCAGCAACCGCGCTTGCAGCAGCGGCAGCTTGTCTATTTCCGCGGGTGACTTGCGCAAGCGGATGTCCGGATGACGCCGGATGACGCCGAGTGCGGAGCATGGCGCATCCAGCAGGATGCGATCGAACGGCACGCCGTTCCACCACGTCTCGGGCGCACTCGCATCGTTGGCGATCACCTCGGCCCGCAAAGCGCCGCGCGCCAGATTGTCCTGCACCCGCGTGAGCCGCTGCGGATCGACGTCCACCGCGACCAAGGAAGTCAAGGCGGGCTCGCGTTCGGCGATCAGAGCCGTCTTGCCGCCGGGCGCCGCGCAGGCGTCCAGCACGCGCTGGCCCGGCGCGAGTTGCAGAGGAAAGACGACGCACTGCGCGCCTAGGTCTTGTACCGACACCAAGCCCTGTGAAAACCCCGGCAGGTCCTGCACGTCGCACGGCGTATCGAGCACCACGGCAAACGGCACCCGGGGTTCGCCGGCCGCGCCGATGCCGGCTGCGCGCAGCGTCTCCAGGTACTCTTCAGTGCTGGTGCGGAGGCTGTTCACTCGCAACCACATGGGTGCTTGCGTATCGCCCGCGGCAAGCAGCTGGGTCCAACGCACGGGCCAATCCGCGCGATAGCGGTCCGCCAACCAGACGGGCGCCGCATGTCGCGTCGCCGGATTGCGCCCGATTTCCACGTTCAAGGTTTTTGCTTCGCGCAGATAACGGCGCAGCACCGCGTTGATCAGACCGCCGGCGCGTGACGCATCGGTGGCCTTCGCGGTTTTCACCGCGGCATCGACCACCGCGTATTGCGGCGTGCGTGCATCCTCCAGTTCGAACAGCGCCACGGACAACAGCGCGCGCACCAACGGCTCCAAAGACCGGACCGGTTGCGACAAGAGTTTGCCGAGAATGGCCTCGTGCCGGTAATAGCCGCGGATGGCGCCAAAACTCAAGGAACGCACGGCGGGTACCAACGTGGCGGATGCGCTGGCCAGGGCATCGTGCAGGGCCGCATCGAGGGTGACGCCCTCGCGCAAGATCCGCGCCACGGCATGAGCGGCCAAAGAACGAGCGCTGGCGGCCGGATTCGTCATGCGCGCGCGAATCTCACACCGGCGAGCCGCTGCGCCTTGATGAATTCGCGTGCCGCGAGCGGTTTGCGCCCCGCCATTTGCAGCCGCAGGATGCGCAGCGCACCCCGGCCGCATGCCACGTCCACGCCGTCGCTCGACACATCGAGCACGCTGCCCGGCGCAGCGTCCACCGAGTGCGGTGGGTCGGGTGCCAGTTCGGCGTCCCACACACGCAGCTGCGCCCCATCCATCCGGGTCTGTGCAATCGGCCAGGGATTGAACGCCCGCACCTGGCGCAGGACGCTCATGGCGTCCGCGTGCCAATCGATCGATGCCTCAGCCTTGTCGATCTTCGCGGCGTAGGTGATGCCTTCGGACGGTTGCGGCGTTTCGTTCAGATCGCCGGTTGCCGCCGCATCCAGGGTCTGGGCGATGAGTTCAGCGCCGAGCGCCGCGAGCCTGTCGTGCACCGTTCCCGCCGTGTCGCGCGCGGCGATGTCGATGGCACGGACTGCGAGCATCGGCCCGGTATCGAGGCCGGCTTCCATGCGCATGATGGTGATGCCGGTTTGCGCATCGCCGGCCAGCAACGCCCGCTGGATGGGTGCGGCGCCGCGCCAGCGCGGCAGCAGCGAGGCATGAATGTTGAAACACCCCAGGGTGGGTGCCCCCAGCGCGGCAACCGGTAAAATCAGGCCGTACGCAGCCACGATGAGGGCATCGAGATTTGCAGCGTACAAGACATCCAGCGCTTCGGCCGTTTTGAAACCGTGCGGCTGGTGCACCGGGATGCCCCATTCGGCGGCACGATGTTTTACCGGGCTCATGTGCATGAGCTGACCGCGACCTGCCGGCCGGTCCGGCTGGGTGAATACCGCGGTTACCCGGTGGCGCGAGCGCACCAACGCATCGAGCGCCGGAACGGCAAACTGCGGCGTGCCGGCGAAGCCCAGCGTCAAGGACCTCTGCACGGCGCCCCAGCTCCTAAAGAGCCGGTGCGGAGGCGCCGGGAGGCGCTGCATCGGTCGACGCCGCCCGCGGCCTGGTCCGAGGGCCGTTCTGTGCGGCGTGTTGTTTGCGATCTTTCTCGAGGCGTTTGCGAATCAGCTGACGTTTGAGGTCGGACAGGTAATCGACGAACAATTTGCCCTCCAGATGATCCATCTCATGTTGGATGCAAACACCGAGCAGCCCTTCGGCGTCCATTTCGAACGGGACACCATCCACGCCCAGGGCGCGCACGCGAATGTGCGTGGCGCGCTGCACCTTGTCGTAGATGTCCGGCACGGACAAACAGCCTTCCTCGCCGGGGCCGCGGCCTCGGGCGTGGACGATTTCCGGGTTGATGAGCACCAATGGCTGATTTCGCTCGTCGCTGACATCGAGCACGATCACGCGCCGATGCACATCCACCTGGGTCGCGGCCAGACCCACGCCGTTGGCCGCATACATGGTTTCCAACAGATCGGCCGCTAATTGCTGCACTGCAGCATCGACCGTCAGGACAGCTTTCGCCGTCGTCCTGAGACGGGGGTCGGGATACTCGAGGATGGCTAGCTTGGTCATGGGAGTTATGAGAGAGCTGTCGTGTTTTCGGCCGAAGATAGTTGCTAAAGTTCCGCCGCTGCTTAACTTAACGCTCATCAACTCGTGCGCGTACAACGCTGTTCTGCGGCAGGCCGGCAGTATACCAGTCGGACCGGCCCCATAAGACAGGCGACTCAGGGAGCTAATGAATGCAAGGTCATCGATTTTTCGCCTTAGTCTCGTTGCTCGTCATCGTGGCGGGATGCCGCAGCGAGCGGCCCGTCGACGCCCCGGCGCCGTTGGCAACCGATGACACCAACCTGCAGGGCACCGTGGTCGGCGACGACCGCACCGCGATGGAAGCCGCGATCGACGCCGGTCCCGCGGTGGGCTCGATGGCATCGAGCGGCTCGTCGACGGCGCGCGCGACGATCCCCGTGCTCGCCGCCAATGCGCCGGACAGTTATCTCGTCAAGCGCGGCGACACGCTGTGGGCCATTGCCAAGGTGTTTCTACGCGATCCGTGGTTTTGGCCGGAAATCTGGCAGGTCAATCCTCAGATCGAGAATCCGCATCTGATTTATCCCGGCGATACGCTGAAACTGGTGTATGTCGACGGCAAACCGCACGTTTCCGTGTCACGCGGTCTGATGGAACGCGGCGACTCCGCCCGCGTCGAGCCGCGCGTTCGCAGCCAAACCCTCGAAGCAGCGGTCACCACCATTCCCTACGAAACGGTTGCCGCGTTCATGTCCAAACCGTCGGTGTTGACACCGGCACAAATCAGCGCTGCTCCCTACGTGCTGGCAAGCCGCGACACCCACGTCGTCATTTCCGACGGCGATACGATTTATGCGCGCGGCTTCCCGAACGCGGCGCCGTTGGGCACACATTACAACGTGATCCGGGTGGGCGAAGCGCTGCGCGACCCGGACGACAACCGCATCATGGGGTATGACGGTATTTTCACGGCATCCGGGCACGTCACCCGCAGCGGCGATCCCACCACGCTGATTTTGACGGAATCGGCCCGCGAAACGGTACCCGGCGATAAACTGTTCGTCGGCGGCGTCGACGTCGCCTTGGACTTCATCCCGCACGCGCCCAACGTCAAGGTCAACGGCCGGATCATCGCGGTATCGGACGGCGTGACCGTCATCGGCCAGTACCAGGTCGTGGTCATCGATCGCGGTGCACGCGACGGCCTGCAGCCGGGTAACGTGCTCGCGGTCTACGACGTCGGCGCCACGGTGCACGACGACGTCAGCAAGAGCTATTACGGTCTGAATCGTCTGACGGCGAAAAAAGTGAAGCTGCCGGACGAACGCAGCGGCACGTTCATGGTCTTCAAGACCTTTGACCAAATCAGCTATGGCCTCATCATGGAAGCCAAGGACATCATCCAGGTATTGGATCGCGTCGAGAACCCCTGACGGTCCCCGCAGGTCCCGCGCAGACGGCCAAAGTCGGTCTTGACGTGCCATATGCGGATTGGGCGCGTCGCCCCGCCCGGGCATACTCGCGCGAATGGATCTCGAAGAGTCGTTGGCGTGGGCCACCCTGGCGCGGGCCCCGGGGCTCGGCGCCGCCGTCGTTTCTGCGGCGCTCGATCGCTTCGGCACGGCCGCCGCCCTGCTGGCCAGCGGCGACGCGGCACGCCATCGGGCCGGCATACCCGTCGCGGCGTGCGCTTTTCTAGCGGCGGGGCCGACCGATCGGGTTGCGGCGACGCGCTGGCTGCACCTCCCGCACCACCATCTCCTGCCGTTTACCGATCCTCGCTACCCCCAACTCCTCCGCTCGTTGGCTGATTGCCCGCTCGTTTTGTACGTGTCGGGCCAGCTCGACGCGTTGACCAATCCCCAGTTGGCCATGGTCGGCAGCCGTAATCCGACGGCTCAGGGACAAGCCACCGCGTCCGATTTCGCCGAATACCTCGCCGCGCGGGGTCTGGGCGTCACGAGCGGCCTGGCCGAAGGAATCGACGCCTGTGCGCACCGCGGCGCTCTGCGCGCGCAGGGCATTACCCTCGGCGTGCTCGGCACCGGAATAGACCGCGTCTATCCCCGGAGCAATGCCGAACTTTTCGAGAAAATTCAGCACTGCGGGGCTTTGATCAGCGAATTTCCGCTCGGCACGCCACCGCGCCGCGCTAATTTTCCGCGCCGCAATCGCATCATCGCCGGTTTGAGCTTGGGAACTTTGGTGGTCGAGGCGGCCCGGCGCAGCGGCTCTTTGATAACCGCGCGGCTCGCCAATGCCCAAGGCCGGGACGTCTTCGCGATCCCGGGTTCGATTTACAGTCCGTTGAGCCGCGGCTGCCATGCACTGCTCAAGGAAGGCGCGAAACTGGTCGAAACTGCCGACGACATATTGCGCGAGTTGAACTTTTCCGCCTTTTTTTCCAATCACTTCCGCGCATTCGAGGGAGGTTCACCGGTTCAACCGAGTGCATCGGGCATGGACAAGGATCATAAAATCTTGTTAGATGCGCTCGGCTTTGATTCTGTAGACCCCGATACCTTGGTCGTGCGTACCGGATTCAAACCAGAAGCCGTGTCCTCGATGATGTTGATCCTCGAGCTCGAAGGCCACGTTCAAACCGCCCCCGGGGGCCGCTACTCCCGAGTCGCCTACAGGAGAGCCGGAGGTGAAAGATAACGTTCTCGATCTGCTCATTTATCTGTTCGAGAATTACATGAGTGCCGACGACGAACCGCGGCCGGATCGCAACACGTTGAAACTCGAACTGGATAAAGCCGGATTCGCCGAACCGGACATCGAACGGGCGCTGGAATGGTTGGACGGCTTGTCGGGCGAGCAGCTGGGCAAGGTAGCCGAGGCCACCGCGCGGGCAGTGCGGATCTTCAGCGGTCAGGAACTGTTGCGCCTGGACACCGATGTGCGCGGCTATCTGATGTATCTGGAGAACGTGCGCATTTTGTCGGCGACGCAACGCGAGTTGGTCATCGACAGACTCATGGCGCTGGAGGCCGATGAAATCGACATCGAACAGGTCAAATGGGTGGTTCTGATGGTACTGTTCAGCCAACCCGGTCAAGAATCCGCTTACGCGCAGATGGAAGACCTGGTCTTCGAAGAGCGCTCCGATGCTTTGCATTAGACGCCCTTGACCAACTCCCTCGTCATCGTCGAGTCGCCTGCCAAGGCGAAGACCATCAAGAAGTACCTCGGCAAAGATTTCGAAGTACTGGCGTCCTATGGGCACGTGCGCGACCTGGTTCCGAAGGAAGGCGCGGTGGACACCGAACATCGCTTCGCGATGAAATACCAGGTGGTCGAGCGTAATCAAAAGCACGTCGACGCCATTTCGCGCGCCTTGAAGAAAGCCGACTCGTTGTTTCTGGCCACCGACCCCGATCGCGAGGGGGAGGCCATCTCCTGGCATTTATACGAGCTGTTGAAAGCGAACGGCGAGCTCGAAGGTAAGGCCGTGCAACGCGTGGTCTTCTATGAGATCACCAAGAATTCGGTGCGCGAGGCCATGGCGCAACCCCGCGAACTGTCCGTGGATTTGGTGAATGCGCAGCAGGCGCGGCGCGCGCTCGACTTTCTGGTGGGCTTCAACCTCTCTCCCCTGTTGTGGAAGAAAGTGCGCCCGGGGCTCTCCGCGGGGCGCGTGCAGAGTCCGGCATTGCGCATGATCTGCGAGCGCGAGGATGAAATCGCGGCCTTCGTCGCGCGCGAGTACTGGACCGTCGATGCCGAACTCGAACATTCGGAACAAAAGTTCCCGGGTAAGCTGGTCGAATACGCCGGCGCCAAAGTCGAACAATTCAGCTTTACGACGTCGGCGCAGGCGCACGACGTCGAGCGGACGCTGCGCGAAGCCGCACAGGGTGTGTTGACGGTGCTCCAGGTCGACCGCAAACAGCGGCGACGCAATCCTGCACCGCCTTTTACGACTTCGACGTTGCAGCAAGAAGCGGCGCGCAAGCTCAGCTTCAGCGCGCAAAAGACCATGCGGGTGGCCCAGCAGCTGTACGAGGGCGTCGATACCGGGGACGGCGCGGTCGGCCTCATCACCTACATGCGCACCGACTCTTTCAACGTGGCCCAGGAAGCCATCGGGCAGATCCGCGAAGTCATCGTCAATCTGTACGGAAAAGAAGGGCTCTCGGAGGAAGTCCGGGTTTACAAGACCAAATCCAAGAACGCCCAGGAAGCGCACGAGGCGATTCGGCCCACCTCCGCCGCCATCATCCCGGCCGATATCGAAAAATACCTGGAAGCCGATCAATTCCGCTTGTACTCGTTGATCTGGAAGCGGACTGTCGCCTGTCAGATGGCGCCGGCGGTGTTCGATACCGTGGCCGTCGAATTGCTGGCCGGCGCTTTGGCGCAGGGGGCGGCCGATCCGCACGCCGCGCCGCGTACGGTGCTGCGCGCCAACGGCTCCACCTTGGTCAAGCCGGGCTATATTTCCGTTTACCAAGAAGGAATGGATGACGTCGTTCAGGACGATTCGGATCACGTCTTGCCGCCGATGCAGGAAGGCGATCAAGTCAAGCTCATCGGCGTCATTCCCACCCAGCATTTCACCGAGCCGCCGCCGCGTTTTTCGGAGGCGTCGCTGGTCAAGGCCCTGGAGGAATATGGCATCGGCCGGCCGTCGACTTACGCATCGATCATCTCGACGTTGCGAGACCGCCAGTATGTAGACATCGAGAGCCGGCGTTTTACGGCCACCGACATCGGCAAGATCGTGAGCCGCTTTCTGACGCAGTACTTCACCACCTACGTGGACTACGACTTCACGGCGAAAATGGAAGATTCGCTGGATGCGGTGGCGAGCGGCGAACAAGAATGGGTGCCGCTGCTCGATAAATTCTGGAAGCCGTTCATCGACCTCGTGACTCACACGGAGACTTCCGTCAGCCGTGAGGAAGTGGCCCAGGCGCGGGAGCTGGGCGTCGATCCCGTCAGCGGAAAACCGATGACCGTGCGCATGGGCCGCTTCGGACCTTTCGTGCAGATCGGCACTAAGGACGATGCGGACAAACCCAAATTCGCCGGCCTGCGACCCGGACAAAAGATGGATTTGATCACCTTCGCCGAAGCCATCGAGTTGTTCAAATTACCGCGCAAGCTCGGCTTGACCGCCACGGGTGAGGAGATCACGACCAACGTCGGGCGTTTCGGTCCCTATGTGAAGTATGGTGCGAAATACGTTTCGCTCAAGGTCGACGATCCCTACGAGATCACGGCACAGCGCGCACTTGAAGTGATCGGCGAAAAGGAACTCGCGGATGCCAATCGGTTGATCCTGGATTTTCCGGAGGCGAAGATACAGGTGCTGAACGGCCGCTACGGGCCTTACATCACGGATAAAGAACGTAACGCCAAGATTCCCAAGGATAAAGAGCCCAAGAGTCTGACCCTGGAGGAATGCCAGGCACTGCTGGCTGCCGCACCGCTGCGCACGTTCGGCAAGTGGGGCAAGAAGAACGCCAAGGGCAGCGCGGCCAAGGGCAGTGCCTCGATCGGGCGGATCCGGTGCTTGCGGGCGAGTGCGGCGGCGAAGTCCATCGCTCAAATCCGCCCGAACAGGCCGCGCGGGCGCAGGAGCAGCAGCACGAAGACCGACA
>CAZZXZ010000002.1:0-75700 GCA_964658135.1 uncultured Acetobacteraceae bacterium
TGCGCTGTCGGTATCACGGCTGGCGGTTTGCCACCGGCACGGGATATTGCACTCACATACCGGCACATCCGGGTCAAAAACCAGCCGCCGCCATCCGCGCGACCCGATACGGTTGCGTGGAGCAACATCATTTCGTGTGGGTCAATTTGTCGACCGACGCCGACCCGGAGGCGCTGCCGGCGTTGACGACGACGCCGGTCACCACGTTACGCAGCGTCTTCGTCGAGGCACCTGCGGCCGACGTCGCCCAGGCCTTGGGCGTGGGGTACCGATTTTCCCCCGACCCAAACGACGTCGACGCGCCGCTCGGCGACACGACCATGCTCGAGCACGATGCCTACATCGTGACGGCAACGGTTGCCGTCCAGCCGCAGGTGGCCGTGACTTTCTTGCTGCAGCCGGTGAGCGCATCGCAATGCGTGATTCACGGATTCGTCCATGCAGCATCCTCGGCGCTCGAACGCATTGCCTTGCTGCGGCACCACCATTCGCGCTTGACCCTGCTGCGCGATGCGGTGGAGCGGACCGCGGACGCCGTGCGGTGATCAAACTCTACGATTACGAGCTGTCGGGCAATTGTTACAAGGTCCGCTTGCTGCTGAGCCTGCTGGCGCTGCCCTTCGAGCGTATCGAACTCGATTTCTATCCCGGTCGGGAACATAAGAGCGCGTGGTATCTGGCCATCAATCCGTTGGGTCAGCTGCCCGCGCTCGACGATGCGGGTTTCATTCTCGCCGGTTCGCATGCCATGCTTATCTACCTCTGCCATCGCTACGATCGCAGCGGACTGTGGAATCCCGTCGCCACCGCCGAGACCTCGGCGCGCATCGCGCAGTGGCTCGGATTTGCGGAAAACCTCACGTCGACGTCCGGTGCGGCACGCCTGCATGACGCCATGTTCTACCCCGCGGATATCGAGCGCTGTCGGCGCGACGCCCATGCATTGCTGCGGGTGTTGGATGAACACCTATGGTTCGCCGAACAACAACACCAACCGTGGTTGTGCAGCGACGCTCATCCGACCATCGCGGATCTCGCGTGTTTCCCGTATGTGATGTTGAGCGAGGAAGGCGGCATATCCAGAATGCCATACCCCGCGGTTCGGCGCTGGACCGATCGCATCAAGGCGATTCCACGGTTCACGCCCATGTCAGGCATCTTCGACTGACGCATCACCCGTTTCCATGCACCCGCCTGCCCGCCACCCACACCTCGGACACGTTGGCGCGGCCCCCGTTGTAGACGATTTTCTGTACCGTTTCTTCCGCGGCGGCGCCCGTCTCCAGAGAGAGATTCCCGTGATTCGCCGTGCCATCGATCACGATGGCGTCGAATTGATAGCCCACCATGAACAATCCGATCGGAAGATCCAGTGCAAGACCGCCCGCCGCGGTAGCCAGCCAGAACGCCGTCAGCGCATCGATCCGCGTGGCCGCGCAGCCGCGCTGCTGTCGTGCGACCGAGGCGTCGACGCCGCATTCGAGCATGCGTGACGAAATGATCGCCTGCCGCGCATTGTCCAAGATGGAAGGGCTTGCGCCGCCCGCGATATCGGTCCCCAACCCCACGTGCAGACCTTGATCCAGCAAGCGGCGCAGCGGGAACACCGCGTCCGAGAAGTACACGTTCGACAAGGGGCAATGCGCGACGCTCGCACCGGCTTTGAGAATGCGGGCGGCATCGTCAGCGCCGATGAAGTTCCCGTGCGCCAACACGGTGCGGCGCGACAACAGCCCGAAGCCTTGGAGGGCTGCCGCGTCGGTGACGCCGCAGCGCCCCAACACGTAGCCATGCTCCCAGTCGCTTTCGGAACAATGCGTTTGTACGTAGCAACCCGTCTCACGGGCGAGCGCGCCCAAGCGCCTCAGCAATTCGTCCGAACAAGCGGGAATGAAGCGCGGGGTGATCACCGGTCGTATCAACTCGGTTGCATTGCCCGGCATGGATTCCACGTAGCCGATGAACTCGCGCGTGTCGGCCTCCGCGGCCGCTGCCGAAGCGTCCCGGTAGAACGCGGGACATTGCGCCTCATCGTCCATGGCGACTCGTCCGATCAACGCCCGCTGACCCCGCCTGAGACAGATGTCCGCCAGCTTCTTCGTGGCGGGTAGATGAATGGTCGCGTAGTAAAGCGCGGTCGTCGTGCCGTTTGCCAACAAACCATCCACCAACGATTCGTACACCGCGGCCGCATAGTCGACATCGCTGCATCGCGCCTCGAGCGGGAAGGTAAAAACCTGCAGCCATTCTTCCAGAGGCCGGTCGAGCGCCTTGCCCAGCTGCGGCCATTGCGGCGCATGCACATGTAAATCGATCATGCCCGGCAGCAGGTAGCGGCCTTCGTCGAGACTGATCAAGGTACCGGCCTGCGCGTGCCGCGCGGTCTGCAGCTGACCTTGCGGCGAGGCGCTCGGATGAATGGCAGCGATGACTCCTTCGGCATCGACCTCGATGAGCACGTTGCGCAGCGCCTGTACTTCGCCGCGCACCGGCGCATGCAATGCGGAACCGACGAAGGCGCGAGCGGCGGGTGGTGAGGAGGACACGCGGGCGGCGTCCCTACAGGCTCGGACGGAACGGCTGAGCCAGCGACAGCGGCGAATTGAGACGCAGCTTCAGCGGGTCGCGGGATATCAACACAAGCACGAAGATGGTCGCAAGGTAGGGAAGCGAACTTAACACTTCGGACGGCATTCGCACCCCGATTGCCTGAGCCAACAATTGCAGCACCGACACGCCGCCGAATAACCAGGCACCCAACACCAGGCGACCCGGACGCCAGGCCGCGAAGACGACCAACGCCAAGGCAATCCACCCGCGGCCCGCGGTCATATCCTCCACCCATAACGGCGTGTAGGCAAGGGAGAGATACGCACCGCCGATGCCGGCCATCGCCCCTCCGAATAGCGTGGTGAGATACCGAATGCGAATCGCCGCATGGCCGATGGCAACGGCAGACTGCGGTGCCTCGCCGATGATGCGTACCACCAGCCCTGCCTTGGTCCGGTAGAGAAACCACGCCGTTGCCGCCGTCAGGCCCAAGGCCAGGTAGACCATGGGGTCTTGACCGAACAACACCGGCCCGATCACGACGACGTCCGATAAGGCGCCGAGGTGCACCTTGGCGATCGAGGGCACCGCCAGGCTGCCGAACCGGTGTCCGAGGAATCCGGAAAGACCCGAGCCCAGTATGGTCAGGGCGAGTCCCGCGGCGTATTGATTGGTGCACAAACTCAACGCGAGAAACGCGAAGATCAGCGCGGCGGCCGCACCGGCCAGCGCGGCGGCCAGCACGGCGATGGGTGCCGGATAACCGGCGTGGGCCACCGCGAACGCGGCGATCGCACCGATCAACATCATGCCTTCCACACCCAGGTTGAGCACGCCCGACCGTTCGGCGACCAATTCTCCGGTGGCCGCATAGAGCAACGGCGTGGCCGCGATCAGCGTGCCGCTCAGCACCGATACCAACACATGTTCCATGGCTAAGCTCGTTTGATCCGCACACGGTTCAAGATCAACACATCCGCCGCCAACAAAAAGAACAGCAGCAGCCCCTGAAAGGCACGCGACAACGAAGCGGGAACGTTCAGCGACATTTGCACGGACTCGCCACCCAGGTAGAGCAGCGACAGCAGCAATCCGCCCAGTACCACGCCGATGGGACTGAGCCGCCCGACGAATGCGACGATGATCGCGGCAAAGCCGTAGCCGGGTGAGATGACCGGCGTCAATTGGCCGAGCGGTCCGGCCGCCTCCATCATCCCGGCCGTTCCCGCCGTCGCACCGCTCACCATCAAACTCAGCCAAACCAATCGGGTCTGACCGAATCCGGCATAGCGCGCGGCGGAGGGCGCCGCCCCGCTGACGGACATTTGAAAGCCCACGAAACTTCGGTCGACCAGCAGCCACACTACGAATACCGTCGCCGCGGTGATGAAAATCGACGAGTTGATGCGCATGCCCGCAACCCACGGTGCAAACATCGCGGAGCCGTCAAAAACGGCGGTTTGGGGATAGTTCAGTCCCGCCGGATCTTGCATGGGCCCGTTCACCGCGTAGTCCAAGATCAGCGCAGCCACGTAATTCAACATCAAGCTCACCAGGATCTCGTTGGTGTTCGCGCGGGTTTTGAGCAGCGCGGGTATCGCCGCCCACGCCATGCCGCCGAGCGCGCCCGCGACGCCCATGGCGGGCAACAGCCAGACATGTCCCCCGGCGCCGAAACGCAGCGCCAATGCAGCGGCACAGAGCGCGCCCATCGTGTACATCCCTTCGGCACCGATGTTCCAAACGCTGGCGCGAAAAGTCACCACGAGCCCGAGCGCGATCAAAATCAGCGGGGATGCCTTCAACAACCACTCGGACAGGCCGTTCGGCGAATTCAACGGTTCGACAAAAAATATGCGCAGGGTGGCGAGCGGATTCAAGCCGAGCGCCATGAACACCGGCGTGCTCACCGTCACCGTGAGCAACAGCGCCAACAACGGCGCGCCCAAGCGCATGAGGCGCAAGGGCTGGGTGCGGGCTTCGAGTTCGATGCGAATCATGTGACACCCGCCATCAACAGGCCGATCTTCTCGACATCCACCGCGGTACGCGGTTCGCTCGCCGACAGCGTACCCCGATACAGCACCGCGATACGGTCGCAAATCTCGAGCAACTCGTCCAACTCCTCCGAGACGACGAGGACCGCGACACCGGTCCGGCTCAAGTCGATCAGGCTTTGCCTAAGGTAGGCGGCGGCCGCCACATCCACTCCCCACGTGGGCTGCGCAACGACGAGCACACGCGACGCCAGGCTCATTTCGCGGCCGACGATGAATTTTTGCAAATTGCCGCCCGACAAACTGGCCGCCGCAGCCGCCGTGCCGGCGCACTTGACGCCAAACCGAGCGATGATGGTTCGCGCAAAGCTCTCGACCTCGCGGTGCTCGACGAAACCATGCCGCACCAGCCCGCGGCCGTGTCCGGTGAGCAGCGCATTGTCCGCCAGCGTCATGGACGACACCGCACCTCGACCGAGCCGATCTTCGGGCACGAAGGCAAGCCCGCGTGCACGCCGCGCCGCGACGCCCAGGTGATCGACCCGCTCGCCCTCGATACGGATGCAGCTTCCGCTGCCGGTCTGCTCGCCGCAGAGCGCGGCGAGCAATTCGCTCTGCCCGTTGCCCGAGACGCCGGCGATGCCGACGATCTCCCCGCCGTGAACGTCGAACGACACATCCTGCAGCGACGTGCCGAACGCATCGAGCGGAACGCGCGTCAAACCGGCAACCTCGAGCCGCGGAGCGGCCTGGTGCACGGCCACGTCGCGATGCACTGCGGGTAACGCACTACCCACCATCAGCCGTGCAAGCTCGCTCGCGGCGGCGGCTTTGGGTCGGGTCGAGGCCACGACGCGACCGGCCCTCAGCACGGTTGCGGTATCGCACAGAGCCCGGATCTCCTCGAGCTTGTGGCTGATGTAGAGGATGCTGCATCCGCCCGCGGCGAGCTCGCGCAAGACTTGGAACAGGTTGCGCGCGGCCTGTGGCGTCAGCACCGAGGTGGGCTCATCGAGGATCAGCAGCTGCGGCTGCTGCAGCAGGCAGCGAACGATTTCGACGCGCTGCCTTTCGCCCACCGACAAATGATGCAGCGGCCGCCGCGGATCGAGCGGCAACCCGTAGCGTGCGCCCACCTCGATGATGCGTGCGGTCAGCGCCGGCAGATCGAAGGCACCGTCCATGGCAACGGCGATGTTCTCCACCACCGAGAGGGTCTCGAACAAGGAAAAGTGCTGATACACCATGCCGATGCCCAACCGCCTGGCCACGCTCGGATTGGCAATCTTGGTGGCTGCGCCATGCCAGAGAATCTGGCCGGCGTCCGGCTGGACGGCGCCGTAGATGATTTTCATCAGCGTGCTCTTGCCGGCGCCGTTCTCCCCGAGCACCGCATGAATTTCGCCCGCCGCAACGGCGCACGACACCGCATCGTTCGCCAACGTGCCCGGATAGCGCTTGGTGATGGCGCGCAATTCGAGCACGGGCGGCACGCTCAACCTTTCAATCGTCCCTGCATCCCCGCCGCGAGCCAGTTGATGCTTCTGATGTCGGACTCGCTCAACGCGGTGCCGTTACGCACCCGTACCATCCCGTCCTGGTCGCGAATCTCGCCCGCAAAGGGGAATAAAACGCCGGCTTTGATGTCCTCCTCGTTCTTGGCCAGGAGCTCACGCGCCGACGCCGCCAAGGAGCCGGCGTAAGGTGCCATGTGGACGACGCCATCCTTCAATCCCTGCCAGCGCGACTGGCCTCGATACCCACCCGCGATGACGTCGCGCGCATCTTGAACATAGACACTGCGCCAATCCAAGGTCACCGCGGTCAGTTGCCGGGTGGGCGCGAATTGTCGCAGGTCGCTCGCATAGCCCACCGACCATATGCCGGACCGCTCGGCGGTTTGTGCCGCTACCGGACTGTCCGTCATCGCGGCCACGACATCGCAGCCTTGCGCCGCCAGCGCGAGCACCGCATCCTTCTCCTTGCCGGGATCCGTCCAAGAATTCATGAAGATGATGGTGCACGTGGTTTTCGGTTGGACACTTTGAGCACCCAGTAAAAACGCGTTGGCTGGCCCCACGATATCGGGGATGGGAAACCCACCGACGAAACCGAGTTTACCGTTCTTCGAGGTCTTCGCAGCGGCGATGCCCGCCAGAAAGGTCCCTTCGTGATACCGAGCTTCGAACGCTCCGAGATTCGGCAGTATTTTATTGCCCGCACAACTGTCGAACGCAACCGCGGGGAATTGCGGAGCGACGCGCGCGGTGGCGACGCCGTGCGAAAAGCTCGTGCCATAAACCAGCCCATAGCCGGAGGTCGCGAAACCCCTGAACACCCGTTCCGCATCCTGCGGCTGAAAAACGTTATCGACGATGTGAATGTCGACCGCGTCGCCCAGGACGCGCTTGATTTCAGCGACCCCGAGCGTGTGCTGCTTGGTCCAACCCACTTCCGCAGCCGGCGACACCAGCGCCAGACCGACTTTGAGGATGGATGCCGATTTCGCCTCGAAGGGCGCGCCGCTCAACGCCGCCACGGCGCCCACGGCGCCCATCTGCAGAAAGCGGCGCCGCGACACCGCGTCGCCGGCAGAGGCGCCATTCACCACGTCGAAAACGTCCGTATGCCGCTAGAACTGGTAGTGGAAATTCGCCACGAATTCACGGGGCGGAAAGTAGATTTGCGTCGTTTCGCCGCCGAATTGGTTGGTAAAGCGCGACTGCACGGCACCTCGATTGGCCACGTTGTTGACCGATAGGGACACATCCCACGAACCCGGCTTGTAAGCATAATCGAAATACAGGTTGGTCAAGAAATACGAAGGCGCCGTGTAAGTGGGCGTTTTGCCGAACACCGTGTCGGCGTAGTCGCTGCGGTATTGCAGAGCGAGCCGCGACAGCAGCGACGAAGATTCGCCGAAGGGCAAGGTATGGCTCAAGTTGACGGACGCGAGCCATTCGGGAAGATTGGGCGGTGCATTGCCGTACACGTCTCGATAAGCGGCTTGACGCAGGGCGTTGAGTGCCGGGCTGCCGGTGTACAACACCGCGTAATACGCGTCCGACCCATACTCGTTGATGAAGGTCTGGTTCGCGGCGTTGCCCGAATCGTTGTCGAGTGCATTGTAATGCGAGGTGATCCGTCCCTTCTCCCAAGTCAGGTTGCCGTCGATGCGCAGGTTGAACGGCAGGAGTGCGGCCAGCTCGCCCTCGAGGCCGTAGACGTCCACGTGCGGAACGTTATCCACGCCGCCTTGGTAATTGATGAGGTCTTCGGCTTGATACTGCATGTTCTTGTCTTGGTAGAAATACGCACTCGCGTTCGCCGTCAGCTTTTTCTCGAGAAACGAGTTCTTCGACCCGAATTCATAGGCCGTGATGGTTTCGGGCTGAAACTGAAACGGCACAACGGCCGGATATGCCGATATGTTGCCGCCGCCGGGTTTGAAGCCGGTCGACACGCTGGCATACAGCAGATTGGAGGCTGCCAAATCGTAGTCCGCCTCCACCTTGTAGGTCAATTTGGTCGCTGTTTGCGCGAGCGAAACCGGCGTGCCGTAATAGTCGGCGAACAACGTCGAATTGTGATCGTGCGTAAACCGCAGCCCCGCGGTCAGCCGCAACGCATCGTTCACGTGATAAGTGGTTTGACCGTAACCGGACCAGGATTCGCGATCCTCAACACCGACGTTCTGGAAATACAACAAACCCTCGTTGATCGCAGCGAGGATGGCGGCGTTGGGCGTGCCGACACCCAAAAGATCCGGCGTCGGGTTGTCGGGATAGACCCCCTCGCCTTCGAACACGTTGTATTGGTCGTAGGCCACCGTCAACCGGCTCTTGAGATAAAAGGCGCCGACGATCCAATCGAACGGTCCACCGGGCTTCGAGCTCAGATCCACTTCCTCGGTGATGTTCTTCGAGTTGTGCAGAAAGTATTCGACGTCATGCGGTTGGCCGAGGGAGCTCTGTAATTCTTCGTTAAGACCGTCCTCGTTGACGGACCCGTGCTGATTGACTTCTTGGTAACTGCTCAACGCCTTCAAGGTGGCCACGGGAAGATTATAGGTGATGGTCGCGCCGGCGAGCTGCTGGTTGTAGATCAGTCTGCCCGGCCAATCGGAACTCTCGCGCCAGGGATTGGATTCGGTATCGAGGATGTTCTTACCCTCGGACTCGTGCTGGTGTGCCTGCGCATATTCGGCACGCAACAGAATCGCCAGATCTTCGGTGGTCTGCCACAACGCCTGGATGCGCGCATGAACGTTGTTTTGGTTGTTGAGGTCGTAGCCGCCGTTGGCCCCGGCCACTTGCGTCGCGGTGACGTAGCCGTGCTGGTAGTTCTGGTCGTAGGCGAAGCGAATGGCAAAGGTGTCGGAGAGCGGTAAATTGATCGCCGCACTGGTATGAACCAGGTCGTACGAACCGTAACTGACGTCGGCATAGCCGTGCACCCCGTCGAACGTCGGCTGTTTGCTGATGACGTTGATGGTGCCACCGATCGAATTTTGGCCGAAGACGGTGCCTTGAGGTCCGCGCAATACTTCGACGTGGTCTACATCGAGGAACCCGGAATTCAACGCCACCGGGTAGGCTATGTAGATGCCGTCTTCGTGATAAGACACCGACGGCTGCGCCGAATCGTCTTGCGGTACGTTGAACCCGATGCCGCGGATCGACACGCTGCGATTGAACCCTTCACTGCTCGAGATGACCAGGCCCGGTACCTGACCGTTCAAGTCGAGCGGTGTCACGATGTTGTCTTGAGCGAGTGCCTCGCCGGTCAATGCGGTAATCGATTCCGGCGCTTTTTGCAGATCGATGTTCTGCTTTTGGGCGACGACCGTGATGGACTCCAATTCGTCGGCACCCGCCGTGTTTTGCGCGACGAGAGCGGATGCTTGTTGGGCGGAAGCGGTGTGAATGATGCCTACGCTCGCCATGAATGCGCAGGTACCGAAGATCGATCCGAAAGACTTCCGCTGCATTGTGCTCTCCCTGTGACATTGCGAGGTGCGACTCAACGCCACTGCCGGAGGCAGCGACTTGCGGTCGAATCAGTGCAAGTCCGCAGTGACGCGCATTCCCCAGATTGCCGATTCTCCGAAAGGTCTATGCCTTCCTTACCGTAGCCGAAAGGAGAATGGCGACGCTCACCAGATGACTAGAAACAATGCCAGCGTTTGAACAATATACATTCAATATGTCACCCGCCAGTGAGCGTGTCAACTTAAAGACACATGCCTTACCCAGAACTTGGAGCGTATTCGTTCAAACTGTCGCGTAATCGCAACAGACCGTCAGAAGCCGTCAAGGGTGCGGCCGCGCCGCCTTGACAGTCGCCGCCGTCAGTGCGTCTTTGTAGTGATTGCCGAAATGAGTGCGTACGTAATTGATGACGTTGGCGATCTGGTCATCGGAAAGATCGGGCCCAAATGGGGGCATGGCCCGTTGACCATTGATGACGACCGTCAGCGGATAAATGGCCGCCGCGAGACGAGGATCGCCCGCCAATGCGGGATAGGCACCCGCGCCGACGGCGCCTTTCGCATCGGGCATGTGACAGCCTTGGCAGATTCCCTGATACAGCGCTTCACCACTTTGTTGCGGATAGGCTCCCGCACGCGTGTCCTGTACGTAAGCTCCCACGACCGTCGCCGACAATCCCACCACCAAAACCAGCGCCGACACGACGACGAAGCGCGGGCTCATGCGGCCAACACCCGGGCATGCAGACGCCCGATCGCATCCAGCGACGACAACAGCGCACCTTCCTGCCACGCCGGCAGCTGGGAACAATGCTCGCCGGCCAGGACGATCCGGCCGTCGATCGCGCATAAATTGGCGTAGTGCTGCGCCCGTAATTCATCCGTCCAATGGCCGGCGCAGCCCAACGTCCACGGCACCCGGTGCCAGGCGACCGCGACCCCGTGCTCGAATTCGGTCCGGTATTGAGGATGAATCTGACTGCCGTACTCGACGGTTTTCTTGATCCGTTCTTCCGGAGACATCGCGGCATATAGGAACGATTCGGGTCCGAAGTTATAAGCACCGAGCAGAACGCCGGGACCGTCGTCGAAATAGCGCGTGTTCGGGTAGCCGATCATCGCATTCGGCAGGTCGGTGAAACTCATGCCCCCATAAATCGATTCGTCCTGCTCCCAGAATCGACGCTTGAACTGCAGACCCACTTTGATCGCCGAATCGTAATACAGGGCGTCGATCGCGCTCTTCATGGGCGCACCCACCGTGATCGGAATTTGGCTCAAGATCGACGCAGGAATGGTGCAAACGCACCAGTCGGCCTGCGCCACCCGCGCCGGGCCGCCCGTCTTGCTGTCGTGATAAGCGACGGTGACGCCGCGATCGTCTTGCTTGATCTCGGTGACTTTGGCGTTGTACTCGATCACATGACCCAACTCACGACCGAACGCCTTGCCGATCATGCCCATACCGCCGACCGGCTGAAACAGCGATGTCTGAAATTCGTAGATATGTCCCGCGGCAATGGATTCCCACAGCCGCGATTGCAACAAGTCGTGCAGCGCCATCGGTTCGGATGCGATCGGTTCGGCGGTGAGGCCGCCGCCGGGGTCCGCGATATAACCGCGACGCTCGCTGGTCAGCAGACCTTTCTTGTATTCGTAGTTTTTATCGAGCGCACCCCATTCGCGCATGGCTTCGAGCAAGATCTCCCGATCTTCGCGGCTGACCGCTTGATCGAGTTGACTCTGGTTGCCCGCTTTCGCCAATAGCTCAGCCACGTGGCCGTTGAAGTCGGCCTGCACTTCACGATATCGCTGCGGCTTGCCGCCGAAGGCTTTCGGTGAGTGCAGGTAGGCCGAATAGTTGAGCTGAGTGAACGGCTCGAGCACTACGTTCAGGCGCTTACAATAATCCAACAGCGCACGATGGTGGTACGGGATGCGCCAGGGACCGGGATTCAGGTACAGGCCGTCGGCGAAACGCACCTGTTGAGTCGAGCCGCCCATCTCGGTGTAGGTATCGCCGCCGTGAAGCGACCAGTTTCGCCCGCCGGGGCGGTCGTTGTATTCGAGTATCCGCACTGAGTAGCCGGCATTGCGCAACTCGAGTGCGGCGGACATGCCAGCCAAACCGGCGCCCAGCACGAGCACCGACGCGCCCCTGGCATTGCCTTTCAACTGCACGGGACCCGTGTAGCCGGACTCTCCCGCATGGCCCAGTTCCGACAAGGCCTGATACATCACCGCGCTGCCTGCCACCGCGCCGATGAGCTTGAAGAGCGATCGTCGGTTCATGGCCGGGGAACATCTATCGGTCAACAGCGCACCTCTTCATTCAACATGGCGTGCTGAGACGATATAACAGGCTGCCCGCCGTGGCGAGCGCAACTTGCACTTCGTCAGCGACGACTCATCAAAACACGATCATTCACCCGGCCGAGTTCGCGCATCGGCAGTCCTTTATCCATGAGCAGGGTGCGCGTATCGCGGCGCATGACCGCATAGGCATCCTCTGAATCACGCCACCGCGCGACGAATTCGTCGAGACCCGCGATTCGAAGCGTGGGATCCTGGTCCAAGCCGAAAGCGAACTCGTCACGGTATTCGACCAGCCGCAGTGTGCGCTTCAGGTAGAAAGGCGCCGACTGATCATACATGCTCACGGAATACAGGGGTGCCGACGCAGGCACGGTTTTCTTGATGAGGTCGGCGATGGTCCGGGTGCTGAAGAAGGACTGCCCCTCCATGGCCGCGATCAACAACCCGCCCGATGCCAAGAACCATCCGACACACAGAGCGGCCAATGCGTCCGCGGCCCGCCCTTTCGACAAGATCACGAGACACCCGAATCCTCCCGCACCGAGCAGGGCGGCGGTACAAAAAAGCCCCGGCTGTAGCGCAGCGGCCAATGAGCTGGCGTCGGTAGTGCGCCACGCCCCGCCGGCGTAGGCCAGAACGCCGATGCACGCTGCAAGCGACAGTACGGCGCCCGCCACGATGCAGCCGCGATCATCGGCGAGCGACCGCTGGGCGCACAATAAAGCCAACGCAGGCACGGCAGGCAACACATACGGAATCAACTTCGCATCCGACAAGGAAAAAAACACGACGACGAACAGGCTCCAAATCCACAACACGCGCAGGGCATCGAATTGCCCGCGTGGCACGCGCGGGTGCCGGAAAAGCAGACTCTTGAGCGCGAGCGGCAGCCACGGCATGATTCCCACCGTCAGCACGGGAATGAAGAACCACCAAGACTCGGTGCGATGTTCGATTGGTGTCAGGAACCGCTCGAAATGTTCGCGAATGAAGAAAAAATGCAGAAACTGCGCATTGGCGCGTGCCGTCAAGATGAACCACGGCGCCGCGACGACGGCGCAGAGCGGGACTCCCCAGCGCATGTTCAGCCTGCGCAACACGGCATAATCGCGCTGATAAACGGCGTATAGCAACGCCGTGGACGCGGGTATGACGATGCCCACCAAACCCTTGGTCAGTACGGCGAACGCCATCGCGGCCCAACATCCCAGCATCCACCGGTTGCTCACCGCGACAGCCGCCCGCTGCAACTGCGCCACTATGAAACAGTACAGACAGCAGAGCAGAAAAAAACTCAGCATCATATCGAGAGTCAATTGATGCCCGAGCAGCACGAACAGCAGCGACGCACCGGTCATCAGCAGAGCCTTGCGCCCGGCTGCGCGTCCACCCAGACGGCATCCCAAAGAATAGACCACCAGCAACGAGAGATAGCCCGCGATGCCGGGCGCGAGACGGGCGACAAATTCGCTCTGTCCGAAGAGTTGGAAGCCGATGCCGGTCATCCAATACTGAAGGGGCGGCTTCTCCAGATACACGATGCCGTTCAGATGCGGGATGAGCCAATGCCCGGTCTGCAGCATCTCACGCGGTATTTCGGCGTAGCGACCCTCGTCGGGTTCGAACAAGGCGCGAAACCCCAAAAGCGCGAACCAGCCCAACGTCGCGCAAGCGGCCACCACGGTCGAGAGATTCGACTGCGGGAGCACCCGTACGCCCAGCAGTTTCCGGCCGCGCAACCCGAGGGTCGATTTCTCCCGTTGCAGGACACTCGACACGAGAGAGGTTACAGCTGGAAGGCGCGAACCGGATCGCTGCAGTCTTCGCGCTCGGCCGTATTGGCCATGTCGGCCATGTCGGCCGAGTACACCTGGTAGTCGTTGCGGCCTTTGTACTTCGCTTGATACATGGCCAGGTCCGCATGACGCAGCAACGTTTCTGCGTCGGAGGCATCTCCGGGATAGCTGGCGATGCCGACGCTCGCGCTTATCTGCAGTGTGTTGCCGTCGATATCGTAAGGCGTATTGAACGCGGCGATGATTTTCGTCGCGCATACGGTCGCGTCGTGCGCGTGGGTTACTTCGGCCAACAAAATGATGAACTCGTCGCCACCGTAACGACTGACGGTATCGGAGCTGCGAACGCAGGTCAGCAACCGCTTTGCCACCGCTTGCAAGAGGCGATCGCCGACGCCGTGCCCCAGCGAATCGTTCACCGGTTTGAAGCGATCAAGATCGACGAACAACAATGACACGGAATTTCCGGTTCTCTGCGATCGCATCAAGGCCTGCTCGAGCCGATCCGCGAACAACACGCGATTCGGCAGATCGGTAAGCGTGTCGTGCAGCGCGACACGTGCCAGCTTGTCCGACAGATCGCGCGCAACCGTGACGTCGTGCGCCACCATGACCGCGCCGATGACGCCGCCGTTCTTGTCATGGATCGGCGAGGCGGAGTCCTCGACGGCGATTTCAACTCCATCTTTTCTGATGAGCACGCACGCCGCATCCATCCCCACGGTACGATTCTCGATGATGGCTTGCATGGTGGGACAGGGAATGTGTTCCCGGGTCGTCGAGTCCACCAGAAAGAAGATCTCGTCCAACAGGCGTCCCGACGCGTCGGCCTGGGTCCAGCCGGTCATATGTTCCGCAACCACGTTCAGAAAGCTCACCCGTCCTCGAAAATCGGTGCTGATGACTGCATCGCCGATCGAATTCAAGGTCACTTGCGCCCGCTCTTTTTCCTCGAACAACGCCTCTGCATTGGCGAGCAGCGTCTCCTCGCTGGTCTGCAGCGCGAGTTCGGCGGCACGTCGATGCGTGATATCCCGAAAAATAATCGCTGCGCCGCAATATTTACCGCCGCCATCGCGCAGTGCGGTGACGCTGTATTCGACCACCACCGGCCGGCTGGCAAGACCCACGAGCACCGCGTGCAGCGCGGTGCGTGCGTCGTCCTCGGTCTCCTTGACCGCATCCATGACCGATTCTATCGCGGTTCCGGAATCGGGATGGACGATGGAAAAGACGCTCGCCAGAGTCGCGCCGACCGCCTGCACCGCTTGCCACCCCGTGAGATTCGCGGCCGCCGGGTTCATGTACGTTATATGCAGCGACGCATCGGTGGTAATCACCGCATCCGAGACGCACGCAAGCGCCCGTTCGAAGTGGCTGCTCGGCGTCCCCGCGGCTACAGTATTGTCACCCGAAAGCATATAAAGCGGCCACCGCGACTCCGTTTAACACGCAAACCACCATAACGTAGAGGATCTTGACCCGTTGACCTACGCCGACCCTCTGGATAACACAGCACACCCTGGTTGTCCGCAACTTTAGGCGCCGAATAGTGACTGTGTCTCGAAAGCAAACCCCCGTTTACGTAAACCTCAACGGGACCAATTACCGTGTCAGACGACACTGATAGCCGATCCGCCAGAAGTTTACAGCGCTCCATGCCATGATCGGTCCGATTGGATGTAAAAGGCGGTCGAATTAATGTTGCGCGGCTGACGTAGTGGGAACGATGTCGTGTTCTTCAGACACTGGCGCCCCCATGATGCACAACGTAGAGTGTCGCAACTGCGGTTTGATCCAATTCGCGATGGATTGTGGCCGCAATGAATTGACTTCGTGCTGTCGCTGCAGGACGCCCTTCGTACACCGTTACGGAAAAAGCCTGGACGTCACATTGGCGGCGGCGGTTGCCATTCTCGTATTGCTGATTCCCGCCATGTGCGCGCCTTTTCTGACGACGTCCGCCTTCGGCGTTACCCGCACCAGCATTCTGCCCTCCAGTGTTTTATTCCTGTGGCGCGAGGGCTGGTCGTTGCTTGCGGGCGTCGTCTTGTTCTTCGTCATGATCTTTCCCGTCGTGCGCTACGGCACGTTGACGGTCGTATTGCTCACCATCCGTCTCGAGCGCCGTCCTCGTTGGCTCGGTCGAGTCTTTCGGCTCAGCAACTCCCTGCAGACCTGGGCCATGCTGGATGTCTTCTTACTCGGTTTTGCCGTGGCCTATGCACGCCTGCATTCGTCGTTGAGCGTCGAAATCGACAGCGGTGGAATGTGCTTCGTGGCTGCCGCCGTGCTCTCGCTGATTGCGCGTGCGACGATGGACAAACCGCACCTGTGGCGCCTCATCGCGGCGGACGCCGCTTCACCGCCCCTTCATTCCACCCTCATGTGTGCGTCCTGCGATCGGCTGGCTCCCATGGCGATGGCAGGGCTGCCCTGCCCGCGATGCACGGCCATTTTGCGCTTCCGGCAGCCCGAGATCATCGCGCGTTCCGCGGCACTGCTTTTGGCCTCCATGCTGTTTTATTTTCCGGCCAATCTTTTTCCGATCGCCACCATTCCGATTGGTCTGACGCCCACGGCTTACACGGTTCTGGGTGGTGTCGTGGACTTGGCGCGTTCGCATTTGATGGGGCTTGCCGTACTGGTGTTCTGTGCGAGCTTCACCATTCCCTTGTTGAAGATGATCGGCCTATCGTGGTGCGTGATGTCCGTCATCCGCCGGTCGGATAAGCGGCTGCTGGGAAAGACGCGGGTCTACCGGGTGATCGAAGAAATCGGTCGCTGGTCGATGGTCGATCCATTGACGATTGCCTGTTTCGTGCCCGTGTTACATTTCAACGGACTGATCGACGGACGCGCGGAACCTGCGGCGACACCGTTTGCCGCGGTGGTGATTTTGACGACGCTCGCGGTCAAAGCGTTCGATCCGCGCCGCATGTGGGATGTCGCGAGGCCGGCCGCATGAGCACGGCGCCGGAAACACCGGATCATCCGCGGACCCAACGGCAACGCGCGCTGTGGCCCGGGCTGGTCTGGTCGGTTCCCGTGGCGGCTCTCATGATCGTCGGCTATCTGGGAATCCAGGCTCTCACCCGTCGCGGTGAGCTCGTCACCGTCACCTTCGAACGTGCCGCCGACGCTCAACCCAACGACACCAAGGTCCTTTATCAAGGGGTCGAGGTCGGGTACTTGACCGAGATCGTGCCCAACGTGGATGGGCGCCGCATCGATTTCAAACTGCGCTTGGTTTCTGCAGCAAATCCCGGACTGAACACGAATGCCAGATTCTGGCTCATCGGCGCCACGCCTAATCTCAACGACCTGAGTTCGCTGAAGGCCGTGGTATCGGGCGTCGCGATCGGCTACGCACCTGGCACGGGAGGCACTCCAACTACGCGCTTCGACGGGCTCGACAAGGCGCCCATCGTGCTACCCGGCGACCGCGGCACGCACTACGTTCTGAACGCGCGCAAACTCGGCTCGATTCGCGAGGGATCGGAAATGCTGTTCCACGGCCAGCCCATCGGCAAAGTCACGGGCGTCAAATTCAACGGCGCGGCCGGTTTTCGCGTGACCGTCTTCATTTTCGATCCGTACGACTCGTTGATCAAGTCGGGAGCCCGTTTTTGGAGAATGAGTACGTTTCGCTTATCGCTGGCGAACGGCGGCTTCAATGCCACGTTGGCGCCCGCGAACACGCTGCTTGCCGGCGGCATCGATATGGAGGTGGCAACTTCCGATTCGGCGGCTCCGCGCAGTCCGGCAGAGACGGAGTTTACCTTGTACGCCAACGAAAACGCGGCCCGACAGGGCCTTTCGGGTCCCACCGCGCGTTATCGTTTAGCCTTCGCGGGCGGCGCAGGAAAACTCGACGAGGATGCCGCGATCACACTGCTGGGTTTTCAAATTGGCGAGGTCGAGTCGGCGGCGCTCGCTTACGATCCGCAAACCGGAAGGCCGTTCACGACGGTAACCGCAGTCCTTTACCCACACCAACTGGGCCTCTCTGTCCCCACCGGCAGCCCGGATGGGAATTGGCAGGCGATTACCGACGCCAAGCTTCGTCGACTGTTGAAGTTCGGTTACCGCGCGCGGCTGCAGCAGACGCCAGCTCTGGTGGGCGATCTGACGATCGCTCTGGTCGAAGTAAAAAACGCCGCGCCGGCGGATCTGGTCGACGACGGTTCGAGCTTGCGCATTCCGAGCGCACCGGGCGGCAGCGACATCGAGGACATCACCTTGCAAGCCGATCAAATCCTCGCCAAGGTTAATGCCATTCCCGTCGAAAAGATCGGCCAAAATCTGCAGGACATAACCGCTCGTCTCAATCATTTGATTGGCTCTCCCGAAATCGCGGACAGTCTCACGCACGTGAACAAAACCTTGGCGCAAGTTGACCAAATGTTGTCGCAGGTTCAGCCGCAAATCGGTCCGCTCATGATGAAATTGAATCAGGCCGCCGGCGAAGTGGCGCAGACGGCACAATCTGCCAATCAACTGTTGGGCAGCGGCAGCGGCGGCGACATGAACGGCGCCGGTCTTCCGGAGACGATCCACGAACTCACCGAGGCCGCGCGCTCCATTCGGAATTTGGCCGACTATCTCGACCGACATCCCGATGCGCTGATTCGCGGCAAGAGGCCGGAACGATGAAGTCACGCTATTCGAGCCGGCTCGGGACGGCGGTCACGATGGCGCTCCCGCTGGTGGTATCTTGTCAAAGCACACCCACGCATTTGCTGACGCTCGAGCCGGTGGCGCCGGCCACTCTGTCGAGCGCTCATGACGGCCCCCCGATTCGAGTGGATGCCGTCCACCTGCCACCGGCGCTCGACCGCGCCGAGGTCGTGGGTAGCCAAGGCCCCGGCGGACTGATGATCTACGATTTCGATCAGTGGTCGGCACCGCTGGGACAGCTGGCGCGACAAACGCTGGCGGAGGATCTGTTGCGGCGATTGCCCGCCGCTCGGATCATTTTCCCATATCTGCCCAAACCCGACGGCGCGCTCGGCCTGACCGTGGATGTGCTCGATATGAGGGTCGATGAAACTGGCGTCCATTTGGACGCCAGTTGGCTCTTGACGCCATCCGGGGCGAACGCGTCTGCATCCGGGCACGGCGGCACCGTGTCGCTGCGAACCGCCGCGCCAACTGTCGGTGCGGCGGGCACCGCGAAAGCTCTCAGCGCACTTCTCGGCCAGCTGGCCGATCGAATCGTCGCCACGCTCTGACGGTGGGCGACGCTTGCGCTCCCGCGTCCTTAGTTGTCTAATACGTCATCAAGTTGACGTATAGGTTATGTCATGGCCCGGCGCGGCGCTGCTGACGGTCTATCGAACGGTGGTATGTACTCGGTGACGCAGCTCGGCAACGAGTTGGGGATCACGGCGCGAACGGTGCGCTTCTACGAAGATAAAGGACTCATTGCGCCTAATCGGGCCGGTAACAACCGGGTCTACACTGCCCGCGACCGTGCGCGCATGATCTTGATTCTAAGAGGAAAAAAACTGGGTTTCTCGCTGCGAGAAATCAAGGAATATCTCGATCTTTACGCCGTGGACCCGACCGGCACACGGCAGTTGCGCGCCCTGTTGAAGACGGTCGACAGTAGGATCCTGCGGCTGGAGGACCAACGTCTCGCGCTCGAGCAAGCACTTGGCGAACTGCGTGAGGTGAAAGCCCAGGCGTTGGGCGCACTGAACGGACTCGAGGGCGCGCGGGCACGTGCAACAGGCTAACTTCGGAGTCTTATAATTATGAAGAGTGTCGTCATTGCGGGCTATGCCCGGTCCCCGTTCACGCTGGCCAACAAAGGCGCTTTGCTGCACGTTCGTCCCGACGATTTGGCGGCACAGGTGGTGCGTGCCTTGGTCGCGCGCACTCGTGTGAAACCCGAGGACATCGAGGATTTGATACTGGGCTGCGCGTTTCCGGAGGGCGAACAGGGCTTCAACCTGGGTCGGTTGGTGGCGCTGCTGGCGGACTTGCCACAGGCGGTGGCCGGAATGACCGTCAATCGTTTTTGCGGCTCGTCCATGCAGTCGGTGCACATTGCGGCCGGCCAGATCCAACTGGGCGCGGGTGACGTGTTCATCGCCGCGGGGGTCGAGTCCATGTCCAGGGTGCCCATGTTGGGTTTCAACCCGCTGCCGAACCCCGCTCTGGAAGCGAAAACGGCGGCTTATATTGGCATGGGCGACACCGCGGAAAATGTTGCTAAAAAGTGGCAGTTGAGCCGGGCCGATCAGGAAGCGTTCGCCGTTCGTAGTCAGCAACGCGCAGCCGCAGCCGCGGACGGCGGTCGGTTCAAGGACGAAATCGTTGCCATCGAGACCAAAAGCGGTCGGGTGGAGCGCGATGGCTGCATCCGGCCGGACACCTCGGCGAACGGTCTGGCCCAATTGAAGCCGGCATTTTCCCAAGCGGGTTCCGTCACCGCAGGCACGTCTTCGCCCTTGACGGACGGCGCGGCAGCCGTCCTGGTGTGCAGCGAGGATTACGCGAAGGAGCACGGTCTCGCGCCGCTCGCGCGCATCGTGAGCGTCGCGGTGGCCGGTTGCGCGCCGGAAATCATGGGAATCGGGCCGGTGGCAGCCACTCGCAAGGCGCTCAAACGCGCCAATCTCACGATGTCGGCCATGGACGTCGTGGAACTCAACGAGGCGTTCGCAAGCCAGGCGCTCGCCTGTGCGCGCGACCTCGGCATCGAGGACGCGATATTGAACATCGACGGCGGCGCGATCGCTCTCGGGCATCCGCTCGGTGCCACCGGCGTGCGCATCGTGGGCAAGGCGGCGAGTCTCCTGCAGCGTGTCGGCGGCCGTCATGCCTTGGCCACCCAGTGTATCGGCGGTGGTCAGGGTATTGCCACCATCCTCGAGAGCATTCGCTAGGGAGCGCTGAAGCCATGCAAGCCATTCGTCAAGCGACCGTCATCGGCGCAGGGGTCATGGGCGCCGGAATAGCCGCTCAATTTGCCAATGCCGGCGTCCCGGTGCTGCTGCTCGACATCGTGCCGGTTGGCGCCGCCGACCGCAACACGCTTGCGCAAACCGCCATCGAGAAGATGCTGAAGACGGAGCCGGCTCCTTTCATGTCGGCGCGTGCCGCCAAGCTCGTTACGCCCGGAAACATCGATGACCATCTCGAGCAGGTGGCGCAGTCGGACTGGATCGTCGAGGCCATCGTCGAACGCGTCGACGTCAAGCGTGCGTTGTATCTGAAACTCGACGCGCTGCGCCGTCCCGGTACCGCCATTTCCTCCAACACCTCGACCATCCCGCTCCACGTGTTGACGCAGGATATGAGCGCTGCATTCAAGCGCGATTTTTTAATCGCGCATTTCTTCAATCCACCCCGCTACATGCGGCTCCTGGAAATCGTCACGAGCGTGCATACCGACCCGCAACTCGCCGACGCGGTGGTCGACTTTGCGGACCGCCTGCTCGGCAAAAGCATCGTGCGATGCAAAGACAGCCCCGGTTTCATCGCGAACCGACTCGGTGTGTATTGGATGCAGCTCGGGGTCGTCGAGGCGATCGACGGTCGGCTCGACATCGAGGATGCCGATCAGGCGATGGGCAAGCCGCTCGGTATTCCCAAGACCGGCGTGTTCGGCTTGCTCGATCTGGTCGGACTCGATCTCATGCCGCATGTGAACGCGAGTCTCGCGAAGGCCTTACCTGAGCACGATGCGTTTCACACAGCCAACCGGAACATTCCGTTGATTCAGCAGATGATCGCGGCGGGCAATACCGGCCGTAAAGGCAAAGGCGGCTTCTATCGCCTGAATCGTGCCGGCGGCGGAAAGAGCAAGGAAGTCATCGATCTGTCGACCGGCAGTTACCGCCCCGCACGCCAGGGCGATGCGGGAGAACTTGCTTTCGCCGCGAAGGATTTACGCCAATTCCTGTCCGGCCACGGCAAGCTGGCCCGCTACACGTGGCGCGTCATCGGTCAAACGCTGGCTTACGCGGCATCGTTGGTACCCCAAGCCGCCGAAGATGTTCACTCGATCGACGAGGCGATGCGGCTCGGTTACAACTGGCGCTGGGGGCCGTTCGAACTGATCGACAAGCTGGGCGCGGGCTGGCTCGCGGACCGCTTGGCAGCCGATGGGCTGCCCGTCCCCGCCTTGCTCGAGGCGGCTCGCGACAAGCCTTTCTACCGCTTCGACGCGGCACGACGCCAATACCTTGGAACGGACGGCGGCTATCACTACGTCGAACGACCGTCCGGTGTGCTGATGCTCGAGGACATCAAACACGCATCGAAACCGCTGCTCAAAAATACGTCCGCCGCCGTTTGGGACGTCGGCGATGGCGTGCTGTGTTTCGAGTTCACGGGAAAAAGCAATTCGCTCGACGATCAGGTGATCGCTCTTCTGACGAAGACGATCGGTTTGGTGACGGAACGCTTCAAGGCCTTGGTCATCTACAACGAGGGGCAGAACTTTTCGGTAGGCGCCAATCTAGGACTCGCGCTGTTCGCCGCCAATATCGCGGCGTTCGGTGAAATTGACAAGCTGCTGGCCGCCGGACAGCAGGCCTACAAGGCGTTGAAATACGCTCCCTTTCCGGTCGTCAGCGCACCGTCCGGCATGGCGCTCGGCGGTGGGTGCGAAATTTTGCTGCACAGCGCCGCGGTACAAGCCCATGCCGAGAGTTACATCGGCCTGGTCGAATGCGGAGTGGGCGTGGTGCCTGCGTGGGGCGGTTGCAAGGAAATGCTGACGCGTTGGCAGACCAGCGGCCTGCTGCCGCACGGACCGGTGCCGGCGGCCGGCAAAGTGTTCGAGTTGGTCAGTACAGCAACGGTATCAAAGTCTGCCGCGCAGGCGAAAGACTCGTTGTTCCTGCGGCCCAACGACGGCATCACCATGAATCGCTATCGTCTGCTGGCCGACGCGAAGGCGCTCGCCCTGAAGCTCGCACATGGTTATGTCGCGCCTGCTCCTGCCAATCTAAAATTGCCCGGCGTCGCCGGCAAGCTTGCGCTGACCATGGCCGCCGAAAGTTTCCATCGGCGTGGCCTCGCGACCGAGCACGACATGGTGGTGGCCGGCGAACTTGCCGGCGTCTTGAGCGGCGGCGCGACGGATGTCGTCGACGCGATCGGCGAGGATGCGTTATTGACGCTCGAGCGCGCCGCGTTCATGCGGCTGATAAGGACCGACGGCACGCTGGCTCGCATCGAGCACCTGCTCGAGACCGGCAAGCCCTTGCGTAATTAGTTTTGGAGTCATCACATGCAAATCTATAAAGCCCCGTTGCGCGACATGCGGTTCGTGCTGCACGAACTTCACGACAGCGCGAGCCTCACCCAGCTGCCGGGACTCGAAGACATGACCGACGACGTGCTCGACACCGTTCTCGAGGAGGCGGCGAAATTCTTAACCACGGTATTGCTACCGCTCAACGCCAGCGGGGATGCGCAAGGGTGCCGTTACGAGAACGGCAGCGTGCATACCCCCGAGGGATTCAAGGAAGCCTACAAGGCTTTCATCGCGGGCGGCTGGGGCTCGCTGAGTTCCGATCCCAAGTACGGTGGACAGGGCTTGCCGGAGTGCGTGAGCAAGCTGGTGGAAGAGATGATCTGTGCCTGCAACTTATCTTTCGGGCTCTACCCGGGCCTCTCGCACGGCGCGTACCTGGCGCTCAAGAGCTATGGTTCCACCGCCCTGAAGGATGCGTACTTGCCGAAGCTGGTGGACGGCACCTGGGCCGGCGTGATGTGCCTGACCGAGGCCCACTGCGGCACCGATCTTGGCCTGCTACGCACCAAAGCCGAAGCGCAAGGCGATGGCAGCTACAAACTGAACGGCGCCAAGATCTTCATTTCGGCGGGCGAACACGATCTGACCGAAAACATCGTACACCTCGTTCTGGCGCGACTCTCCGACGCACCCCCCGGCATCAAGGGCATCAGCTTGTTCGTCGTGCCGAAGTTTTTGCCGAACGCCGATGGCAGCGTCGGCCCGGCCAACGGCGTCCATTGTGCCGGCATCGAACACAAGATGGGCATCAAGGCATCCGCAACCTGTCAGATCAATTTCAACGATTCGAGCGCATGGCTGGTCGGCGATCCCAACAAAGGCATGCGGGCCATGTTCGTCATGATGAACAGTGAACGCCTGTCGGTGGGAACCCAAGGTTTGGGTATCGGTGAAATCGCCTACCAGAGCGCGGTTGCCTATGCGAAAGAGCGGCTGCAGGGCCGTTCCCTCGCCGGGGTGCAACATCCGGAAAAGTCCGCGGACCCCATCATCGTACATCCCGACGTGCGTCGCATGTTGCTGACCATGCGTGCCTATAACGAGGGCTGCCGTGCGCTGGGTGTCTGGGTGGCCAATGCACTCGATAAAATGGACCGGCTGAGCGACGGTGTCGAACGGCAAGAGGCCGATGATTTCGTTGCGCTCATGACGCCGGTCGTCAAGGCATTGTTCACGGATCTGGGGTTCGAATCCGCCAACCTCGGTCTGCAGACCCTGGGCGGGCACGGCTTCATCGTCGATCACGGCATGGAACAGTTCGTACGCGATGCGCGTATCGCCATGATCTACGAGGGCACCAACGGCATTCAGGCACTCGACCTCGTGGGCCGCAAGCTGCCGGCGCACATGGGCAGATCCTTGCGCCAATTTTTCCACCCCGTGCAGGCGTTCATCGATGCGAACGCCGGCGACGCCAGCATCGCTCCGATGGTTCGGTCGTATGCCAGGGTGTTCGGCGCGCTGCAACTCGCGACCGGTTTCATCGCGCAGAAAAGCGCCGGCGATCCGGAGGAAGCCGGTGCGGCGTCGACCGACTACTTGCGGATGTTCGGTCTCGTGGCGCTCGGCTTCATGTGGCTTAAGATGGCGAAGATTGCGGCCGACAAATTACCGCACGCGACGGGCGAGGACGCCGATTTCTATCGTGCCAAACTGGCAACGGCGACGTTCTTCATCGACCGGGTGCTGCCGCAGGCCGGGGCGTTGTTATACGTCATCAAGGCGGGCAAGGCGCCGATCATGGGTCTGGCAGAAATGGCTTTCTAAGTGCCTGGACCGTGCGGCCGACCGGCGCTCAGGGGCACCTCGGGTAGAAACAAGACGACGAGGAAACCGAGGGCGGCGATTGCCGCGCCCATCAAGAAGGCACCCGATAAGCCATGACGGTAGGCGGCCAGCCACAAGGCACGTTCGGATGGCGGCAGAGCGGCGATTTGAGCGACTCCATCGGCCGCGGCGTGTAGGCCGCCGGGGACGTTGCGCAACTGACCGGCGAGGACGGCTCCCGACAACGCGACACCCAAAGCGCCGCCCAGCGACCGAAAGAAGGCCGCAGTCGCCGTGGCGCCCCCGAGCACGGCACGCGGCACTGAGTTCTGAATGGCGGTCGTAAGGTTAGGCATCACGAGACCGATGCCCAAACCGAGCAGCACGAGAACGGCCTCGACGAGAGGTGCGTGCACGCCCTTCGCGGCCGCCCAGGCGAGAACCAGGAAGGCACACGTCACGACGAATAGGCCGACGACCGGAAACGCCTTGTAGCGTCCGGTCCGCGAGACCAGGCGGCCGCCGATGACCGACGCCGTGATGACTCCGCCCATGAGCGGCGAAATCATCAACCCGGCGCTCGACGGACTCGCCCCCATGAGCAGCTGAAACATCAATGGCAGGAACACGATGGCGGCGAACAGAGCCATCGCCGCCAAGGCGATCACGGATGCACCAATGACGAAGACCCGATTGCGAAAGAGTTGCGGCGGCAGGATGGGCTGCAGGGCCGTCGATTCGACACGCACCAAGCAAGCGAACGCGATGACGGCGCCGCCCACCAAAGCGGCAATGGGGTAGGACCACCACGGATACACGCTGCCCGCCCAGCTCAACACCAACAGCAGACACGATGTACCGACGGTCAGGAGCGCCGCCCCCAGCAGATCCAATCGCGGGGCGGGCCCCGGAGGCAGCGGCCGCAGCGCACCCGCAATGAGGCCCAGAGAAATCAAGCCGATCGGCAGGTTGACGTAAAAAATCCACCGCCAGGATGCATATTGCGTAATGAACCCTCCGAGCAGCGGTCCGGCAACCGAACAACCCGCAAACACCCCGGCGAACAATCCCTGATAGCGCCCCCTCTCGCGCGGCGGAACCAGATCGCCGACCACCGTTTGAGTGAGTACGATCAAGCCCCCGGCTCCCAGACCCTGCAAGGCGCGAAAGGCGATCAATTGCGTCAAACTTTGCGACCAACCGCACAGCACCGAGCCGAGCAAAAACACCAGGATGGACACGGTGAAGGCCTGTTTGCGCCCGTACAAATCACTCAGCCTGCCGTACAACGGCGACGAAATGGTGCTGGTCACCATGAATCCCGTGATGACCCACGACAAATGCTGCAGCCCACCGAACTCGCCCGTAATTCGCGGCAAGGCCGTGGCCACGATGTTCTGATCCAGGGAGGCGAGTGTGAGAGCCAGCATGAGCCCGGCGAAAACCATCCAAAACTCGCGGCGGGTGTGGGTCAACATGAAACACTAGTGTGCACGATACTCCGCGACGATTCGCGCTTGAACCGCAAACGCCTCGCGCTCGTACCGACTCTTTTCGTATCCGCGCAACGCGGCGAGCAGGTAGGTGAGCGCCGTCATGCCGCGTCTGTACTGGGCAACGTGCGTGAGCTCATGACCGAGCAGAGCCAAGCCCTCGCGCGTGCCCGGACGATAAACGCCCGCCCGGAAATAGATGACATTGCCGCGCACGATCGCCGCGAAGCTACTCAGCAAATACCAGGGCACGTGACCTTCGCAAATCAAGGCGGCATCCAAATCGACTGCGGCGACGTAGGGGCCGAGCGCGGCCTTCTCGCTCGAGCTCAAAGGTCTTCGCGGACTACCGATCGAAGTAGCCCGCTAGACCCGCCGACGTTCGCGCGACAAGCTCGTTATCGATAGCCTGGCTCACTGGCCGAATTGATGATCCAGATGAGATTACCGCCGCTCAAATTGCCGAACGATCCACCCGCGAAAATCAATCGCCCTTCGCCTTTGTAGACAAATTCCGAGCGCGTCCGATCGCCGCCGAAATAGAACGGGATAAACGCCTTCCCGGTGATGTACGAGCCCTGGTCGGTGGGCGGCCCCGCGATGTCTTCGACTTGTTTGAATCCCATGCCGATCTTCAGCTGAGAGAATTTGCTGTGAGGCGCGGGGATTCCGGTAATTTCGCCTTCGTAGTCGTTGATGCCCTTGACCTTTTGGCCATAGCCGCTCTCCACTTTGGATGCGTCGATCACTTCGCCGCTGGCATTCATGCCGGGCCCTATTTTGCCGGATGCCGGCGCGTCCGTCGTCACGGGGCGCGTCTCGGTGTCCCCGCCCATGTGTGCGCATGCAGCCAAGGCCAACGTCCCCACCAAAACACCCAAGCCCGACTTTTTCATTCTTAACATTGGCATCGCTCCCTAGTTTGTTGTCGAATTCCAACGCATGTTATCGCAGATGCAAACTGACGGCTCGGCGGGCATGTCCGCCTGTCCGAGCAGCCACCGCGTACTGTGCCGGTCGCGAACGACTTCGCGGCATTCATTCGTCGTACCACTGCTCACGGTCTGAAAACCCCAGTCGGTGCAACATACCCGGCGTCATCATCCAGGCGAAGATCTGGGCCGCCCAAGTCGTGTGCATGGACGCATTCGGATGTCCTTGTGGATCGATTTTACATGCATCCGACAGATTTTTCGGATCGCGCACGCTCAGAAAAAAGAATTGCTGACGTTGCGCCTCGGTGAACAAGCCGGTCACCTGCGCGTAGGCTCTTTGCCAGTCGGGAATCGTCGGGTCGATGTAGTCGAGCAGGACGATTTTCACATCCGGATTGCGCCGCAGAATTGCAGTGAGCTGAGAATAAATTCCTGCCTGAAACGGACTCAACGTATCCGGGGTGACCGCGCGCCCATGGGCGGTATCGCCGCCGGCGTGACGATCGTTGGCGCCTCCCCACATGAACACCAACGAGGCATGTTTGTGACCGGGTTGCGCATATTCTTGGAATTTCGCGTCGCTGTACGAGAATGCCGTGTAGGCATATGACACCGCTTCGTCCTTGGCGTTGGATCCGGAAATCGCGAGATTCACCATGTCGACGGGATGGCCTACACCGGCGAGTTCCGCTTCCAACAAGCCCACCCACGAAATGGCTTCGGAGGCCCAGGCGGCGTTGAAAAGATTCACCGCGTGCGCGGGACTGTCCGGTCCCAAGGCGCAAATGCCGGTCGCATCGCTGTCGCCGAGCACCTCGACGATGGGTCGATCGCCGGCCGTCTTGCGCCAGACGCCATGCGGCTCGAGCGTCGGATTGGCGACCCGCAGCGCACCGAAATACGGCTCGCCTTCTTTGCGAATCGCCACCGTATGTTCACCGGACGACAGACCCGACGCCAACGTCACGTGCACATGAGTTCCCGGGGAGAGTCCCATTCTGATGGCTTTACCGCCGTCGATCGTCACGGCAATGTAAAGATCTTGCGCATTCATTTGAGTGTTCGACACGCCGAGGTCGACCGCGACACTCGCCGAATGGCCGAAGCTCAAGATCACCTGCGAACCGGCATAGGTCGCCGTCTGTCCGGCATCCGACGCGAGCCACCGGCCAACCCACCTGACGCCCTCCTGCGCTGCGGCGACGCGACCGCCGGCCAACGCCAGGAAAAGGACCAGGGTGATCGGTCGCCGCCGCCTCATGTGCGCCGTCATCGGCTGATTTTCCCGGCGGCGCGCCATTGCAAGGTCGCGCCGCCGGCGGCCACCAGCGCCAGCAACGTCGCATAACCGGCGACGGTGTGACGCAGGCCCAGTGGCTGCACCAACCATCCTGAGATCAATGCCGGCAGGCTGAGGGCGAGATAGCTCACGACGAAAATGGCGGCGAACAATTCGCCCCGCTCGTGGGCATCGGCCAAGGGAGCCAGTATCTGCACGATCGCCGAAAAAGCGGCTACGTAGCCGAGACCTGCGATGGCGGTGGCGACGAAGAAGATCGCGATCGAATGAGCCGACAGCGATCCCACCAGCAGCGCACAGCCGACGACGATGGTGGCAAGGCCGACGGCGGCCGTCCGCGCCGGTGCCAAGCGTTGCAGCAATGCAGGTGCGACGGCGCCGACCCCGTTCAGCGTCGCGATTGCCAGCCCATTGACGAAACCATCGTCGATGCCGTACTCGCGCACGAGCAACGACGGAATCAACGCAAGATAGAGACTGCCCAAGGCCCAGACCGCGACCAGCAGCGGAATACCGCGCGCGAACTCGCGCCTCGCCCGTGGGCGCACGGACACCCGGGGTATCAAGGAGGCGAGCGCGCCCGCGCGCTGGGTGACGGTTTCCGGCACGTACCAGACAATGACGATACCGATGGCGAACACGGTGCCGAGCGTGCCGAAAACCCATGCCGCCGCATGTTGCGTCAGACGGATCGCTGCGCCGGTCAGCAACGCACCCACGGCGAGTCCGGTGAACGGCGCCACGCTGACGATGATCGCGCCGAAGCGTTTGCGGTCCGGCGGCGCCGCTTCGACCACGGCAGCGCTCATCGCGCCGCTGGCGATGCCGGTTGCCAGGCCTTGCACGATGCGCGCAATCACGATCCCGGCTATGCCCCGCGCCGTCAGAAAGAGAATCATCGCCGCCGTTTCCATCAGCAAGGCCGCGATCAACAGCGGCCGCCGCCCGATGTGATCCGACAACGATCCGGCCGTCAGCAGCGCGGCCAGCAACGCCAAGGCATATACCGCGAACGCCACCGTCAACATCGACGGTGAGAACCCCCAGGCGCGCTGCATCACGATGAACATCGGCGACGGCGCGCTGGCGGCTATGAAAAAGGCAAACGGCACCACTGCCAGCAGGGGAAAGACCACCCGGCCGGAAAGGCGCCCGGGCGGCTTGGTCACCGCCACTGTCATGCCGGAAGATGCATGGTCAATAGTGAGGCGGCCGCTCATCCTCCGCCGAATGCGGGCTATCCGGCCGAGTGGCCTCGAGTCGCTCTGCCAACTCGTCGATCCGTGCGGCGAGCGAGCGTATTTCCCGCTGCTGAAGGAACACCACGTCGCTCAATTCGGCGTTGGCTCGTTCGAGAAACGCGATTTTGGTTTGAATTTCTTCGATGCTCTCCGCATTCATCGATCAAGTTCCGCAAAATGTCCGCGTGACACGCTCGGCTGTCTGCGGCGGTTCGGCATAGGACGCGAACTCCCGGCGTTCCTCGTACGGTCTCGACAGAGCCTCGTGCAGTTCATCGAACGGCCGATAGTCGCCATGCTCCACCGCGGCAACGATCACCTGCTCGATGCGATGATTGCGTGGCACGATGTAAGGGTTGACCAGGCGCATGGCGGCGGCACGCGCGGCGGTGGATTGCGGTTCGCATGCGAGGCGCGCCCGCCACCGCGCAGACCACGCGCCGTAGGCTGAGGCATCCGACGGTCCCTCGCCGGCGCCCATTGCCTCGACGGCGTCGCACAAACCTCGGAACGTCAGCGTGAAATCGGCCTGCTCGGTCTGCATCACAGCGAGCAGGTCGCGAATCAATGCGCCGTCCTCGTCCTGTGCGGAAATTAACCCGAGCTTCGCGCGCATGATGGCGGTCCACCGCGCATCGAACTGCGGTAGAAACCGTTCGATGGCGGTCGTCGCGAGCGCCACCGCCTGGTCTTGGTCGGCATGGATGAGCGGCAACAACGCCTCGGCCAGCCGGGCTAGATTCCACTGCGCGGCGGCAGGTTGATTGGCGTAGGCATAGCGTCCCTGATGATCGATCGAACTGAACACGGTCTCCGGATCGTAGCTGTCCACGAAGGCGCAGGGGCCGAAATCGATGGTCTCCCCCGATAGCGCCATGTTGTCGGTGTTCATCACGCCGTGAATGAAGCCCACGCCCATCCACTCGGCAACCAAGCGGGCTTGCCGCTCTAGCACGCGGTTCAACAATTGTAGGTAGGCATCGGCGCCGGGCTCGATGTCGGGATACAGACGGGCGATCACGTAATCCGCCAGTTGCCGTGTCGCATCCCAATCGCCACGCGCGGAAAAGTATTGACACGTTCCCACGCGAACGTGGCTCGAGGCCACGCGGGTCAGCACCGCACCCGGCAGTGGACGTTCTCGAAAGACCTCATCGCCGGTCGCCACCGCGGCGAGCGCGCGCGTACTGGGAATGCCGAGGACGTGCATGGCCTCGCTGACCAAATATTCGCGCAGCACCGGCCCGACGGCGGCCCGCCCGTCGCCATTTCGCGAGTAAGGCGTCCGACCCGAGCCTTTCAGCTGGATGTCGCGCAGATCCCCGAAGCGATCGTGCACTTCGCCCAGCAGAATCGCCCGACCGTCGCCCAATTGAGGCACGAAATGGCCGAACTGGTGTCCGGCATATGCCATGGCAATCGGTGTAGAGCCCGGCACCAGGCGATTTCCGCAAAAAAAATCGGCGCACGCCGACTCATCGAGTGGCTCGTCATCGAGCAACAGATCGCGCGCCAGCGCATGGTTGAATTTTATCAAGCGCGGCAGCGTCACGCGGGTAGGATCCACCCGCGCATAGAACTGTGAGGGCAGCTGACGATAACTCGCGCCGACGAGATTTTCTAACATTCACCCATGGTACCAGCGAACCGTCAGTGCCGCGGCTTGCCCAGCCGTGCGTACAGATCGAGATAATTCTGAGCCATGTGTTGAGCGGTGAATCGACGGTCGAATTCGGCACGAATCCGATCGCGGTCCAAAGTTCCTATTTTCGCCACCGCAGCGATGGCTTGCGCTTCGTTTTCGACGATGAATCCGGTGAGACCATCTTCCAAGACTTCAGGCACGGAGCCGTTGTTGAACGCGATCACCGGCGTGCCGCATGCCATCGCCTCGATCATCACCAGGCCGAATGGTTCGCGCCATGCGATCGGAAACACCAAAGCCGCCGCATTGCCCAGAAACTCGCTTTTTTGATGCTCGCCGATCTCGCCGATGAATTCGATGTCGCCGAGCGACAAGAGCGGTTCCACGGTCGATTTGTAATATTCCTCGTCGACTTTATCCACCTTCGCCGCGATCTTGATTTTCATGCCCGCCTTGGCGGCAATTCTGATGGCTGCATCGGGCGCTTTTTCGGGCGAAATTCGTCCGAGAAATGCCAGGTAGCCGCCTGCGCCCGAACCCTTGCGCAGCAGATCTTTGGGCAGACCGTGCAGCACGGTCGCGATGTAATTGGCCTGCGGTAAGGGTACGCGTTGCGAATCGGAGATGGACACCACCGGTACATCGCCGTACATGCCGTAAAGCGGCGGTAATTCCGGCAAATCCAAGCGTCCGTGCAACGTGGTCACCGACGGAACGCCGACACTTCGCAGCAGAGGGTATCCAAAGTAGTCCAAATGCGCATGAATGACGTCGAATTCGCGCGCTTGGCGGGCGACCATTTCAAGTTCCATGAAAAGAGGCGCAAAATAGTCCTTTACCGTGGGATCCAACCGCAAAGCGCGCGGCCACACGGCTTGCAGCTTCGCTTTCGTCAAGCTGTCGCCCGAGGCGAACAGAGTTACTTCGTGGCCGAGTTCGACCAAGGCGTCGGTAAGATACGCGACGACCCGCTCGGTGCCGCCATAAAGTTTCGGGGGCACCGCTTCAGTCAGCGGCGCAACCTGTGCGATTTTCATATTGCGATTCCGTTTCGGTGACGAGTTATTCTAAAGTGTCTGGCACGGCGCTGCACATCGAGTTGCGTGCGCTGAAAAATTTACAAGATTCAACCGACATCGAGGCCTGCGTGACCATACCCACTGCGAACACTCCTTCAACTACGGCCCATTCGGTCGACGACGCCTCGACACCCCAGTATGCGATTTCGGCGAGTTCGAATTTACAGGAACGTCGAACACGGACGCTGAAACATGGCGACACCTTCGCCGTGTTCGATCAACGCGGCGATATCGGCGGCGAGATGGGCAACTCCGAAGGTCTCTATCACCGCGACACCCGTATTCTGTCCCAATTCCAGTTGTTGCTCGAAGAGGCACGGCCGCTGTTGCTAAGTTCGATGACCCAGGACGACAACGCGGTGTTCAGCGCCGATTTGAGCAACCCCGATTTGTTGATCGACGGAAAAATCGCTTTGCGCCGCGAGCAGATCCACCTGCAACGCATCAAGTTCGTCTGGGAAGGAACCTGCTACGAACGATTGTTGGTACGCAATTTCAGCGACGCGCCGCTACAGCTGCGGCTGAGCCTGCGTTTTGCGGCCGACTTTGCCGATTTGTTCGAAGTACGCGGCGAACGGCGCACCGCGCATGGTACGGCATCGGCCGCGCAACCAACCGGTACCGAGGTGCGCCTGAGCTACCGGGGGCTTGACGATATCGAGCGTGTCACCCGCTTGAATTTCGATCCGGCACCGAAGACCTTGAGCATCGGTCGGGCCGGTTACGAATTGGTGCTGAAGCCGCGCGAGACCCGGCGTATTTTTCTACGTTACGGCGTTCCCGAACCCAGCGGCGACGACCGCATCGAGGCGTGGAACGGGCGCGTTTTCTACCGACAGATGAGGGCCGCCCGTCATGCATTGCGCCAGTCGAGCGCGCGCGCCGCCAGCGTCGACAGCTCGAACTCGGTATTCAACGAGATCGTGCGCCGCTCCGTATCCGATCTGTACATGCTCATCACGGACACGCCTCAGGGCCATTATCCATACGCAGGCACGCCGTGGTTCAGCACCCCATTCGGTCGTGACGGCATCATCACCGCGCTCATGACGCTGTGGGTGGATCCGAGCATCGCTAAAGGAGTGCTAGGTTTCTTGGCGGCCACGCAAGCCACCGCGGTGGAGCCTGAGCGCGACGCCGAACCCGGCAAAATTCTGCATGAGATGCGCCATGGCGAAATGGCCAATCTGCGCGAGGTGCCGTTCGGACGTTACTATGGCAGCGTGGACTCCACGCCGTTGTTCGTGCTGTTGCTCGGCGAGTATTTCGTCCGTACCGGCGATTTGGAGACGGTGCGCGCGCTGTGGCCCAATGCGAAGGCTGCCCTGCGTTGGATCGATACGTATGGCGATCACGACGGCGATGGTTTCGTCGAATATTATCGGCAGACCAAGGAAGGACTGGCCAACCAAGGGTGGAAGGACTCGCACGACGCCATTTTCCACAGCGATGGCCGTACCGCCGAGGGGCCGATTGCGCTATGCGAAGTGCAGGCCTACGTATACGGCGCCAAACGCCATGGTGCGTTGCTGGCCGGTGCACTCGGTCATCATTCCGATGCCGCTACTCTGCAGGCGCAGGCCGTTGGGCTGCGTCGTCAGTTCGAGGAAAAGTTTTGGGTCGAGGAATTGTCGACCTATGCGTTGGCCTTGGATGGCGCCAAACAACCCTGTCGGGTGGTGTCGTCGAATGCCGGACAGGTACTCCTCACCGGCATCGCATCGCCCGACCGGGCGCAACGGGTCACGGAGACGCTGCTCGGCACCGACTTATTCAGCGGTTGGGGCATTCGCACGGTGGCCTTGTCGGCGGCACGCTATAATCCGATGTCGTATCACAACGGCTCGGTGTGGCCGCACGATAACGGCCTGATTGCGATGGGCATGTCCCGGTATGGTCAAAAGCAGGCGGCGGCTCGGGTTTTCAGTGCGTTGTTCGACGCGGCTTCCTACATGGACCTGCGGCGCTTGCCTGAATTATTTTGCGGGTTCGTGCGGCGCGAGCGCAATGCACCCACCCAATATCCGGTCGCCTGCTCCCCGCAGGCGTGGGCCAGTGCCACCACGTTGTGCTTGATGCAGGCCACGCTCGGACTGGAACTGTTCGACGGCAGCCACGAAGTCGCGTTCTACCGACCGGTCTTGCCGGACTTTCTCGACCACGTCCATTTGCGGAATCTGCGGCTGAGCGGCGGTTCGGTCGATGTGTTGCTGCACCGGCATGGCGACGGGGTAGCTGCGACGGTCACGCGCCGTGACGGCGATGTGGTGGTGGTAGTCCGTCACTAGGCGCGGTTATCGTCGTGTACCGGTTTATCTTCGGGTAGCGGACGCGTTTCGGGCATGGCGAAGGCCACCAGCAGTACGGCAAGGACGCCGATGCCCATCAAGAAAAAGAATGCCGAACGCGTTCCGAAATGATCGGCTAGCCAACCTGCCGCCGGCGTGCTCAATGTGCCGCCGATGCCGATGCCGAAGCCGACCGCCCCGAGCGACAGGTTGAAGTGGCCGGAGCCGCCCGCGACGTCGCTGACGATCAAGGGCACCATGATGCCGAAACACGCTCCGGCGATGCCGTCGAATACCTGCACGGCCACCAACAGCGTCGGGTTCTGGGTCGAGGCGAACAGCAGGCAGCGCAATGGCAGCATGCTGAAACCGATCATCAGGATGATGCGCCGCCCATAACGTTCGGCAAAACGCCCGACGGACGGCGAAGCCAGCGCCACGATGACTTGAGGCAGCACGATGCATGCGGCAATCAGCAAACTGGGATTGGTGCCCTTGGCGGTCAGCGTGCCGCTGATGAGCATCAGCATGGGCGCATTCGCAAAGGTGAACATCATGGCGCAAACACAAAAAATCAGCAGACGGCGGTCGGCGAGCACTTTCACGTATTTGGCCCGGCTGTCGCCCGGTTGCCGTGGCGGGGGCCGCAACTCGGCTCCCGCGATCGCCACTTTGCGCAGCGGCAACAGCATGAAGATGGCGGGCAGCGTCAAAGCGGCGGTCAAAAAAAACACGGCACGCTCGGAGACGTATTGGCCGCAGGCCCCCATCAACGCGGCGCCCACCCCATTACCGATCGCGGCATAGCGCGCATTGCGCCCCAGGCGCAAACCCATCCCGAAGCGCCCCGCAAGCACCAAACTCATGGCCGCGATGGCCGGGCTCAAGGTACAGCTGGAAACACCGTGCAGGATTTCTGCAAGGTAGACGAACAGCGGTATCGGATGGATGGCGAACATCAGCGCGCTTACCGTGAACACCAACACACTGAATGCCGCCACCCGAGTCTTGTTCGGCATGAGGTCCACCACCGCACCGGCCGGTACCTGGCTGGCCATGGAGCTCACGGTGCCGATGCTGAGAGCCAAGCCGATGGCGGTCTGCGTCCAGCTTTGGCTGCTGAGATAGACCGCGATGAACGGACCGAAGCCCGTCTGGATGTTGGCGACGAACAGATTGAACCAATCCAGGCCGCGACTCGCCCCCGCCGGAGGAGTACTCGCGGATCGCTCGTTGACGACCCCGCCCGTCATGCAATGCTACTTCTTGTCTTCTGCAGTGGGCTTCGCCGGCGCCCCGGGCTCCATTAAAGTTTCTGGCTGCGGGTTGTCCTTGTATTCCGGCGCCGTCGCCAGCTTTTCGGGATTGACGCTCAGAAGCAGCGACGGATTGTGCACGTCGGGATTGAAGCGCAGGAGAGGCCAATCGACGGCGATGCGATGGTTTCCGACGCCGAGGAATCCGCCGAAATCGATGATGGCAACGCGCACGCGCCCGCTGGCGTCTGCCAGCACATCGACCACCCGGCCAAGATCCTCCCCGCGCGGACCTTTGACGCGCTTGCCGAGAATCGACATCACCGGCATGGTCATGGGGTGCACCTGCGCGTTGACCACAGCCTCGCGGGGCGCAGCCGGGACCACCGGCGCCGTCGGCGCCGGGGCCGGTGCCTCTTTAGGCACGGGCTTCGGTCTAGGTTTCTGTTTCGGCTTAGGTTTCGCCTCCACACAGCTGCATGGCGGCTGTGCGGGCACGGCCTCCGACGGTTGCGTCGTGTTGTCGCCGTCGGTCGCGACCGGGGCAGCCGGCGGCGTGTCGGGCGTGGCCACCGTGGTGGCGGGAGCGTCGGTGGTGGCCGGCGCCGGAGCGCTATGCTCGGCCACTCGCATGCCGCTGCATGCCGCCAAGAATACGGTGAGCGTCCATAGGCCGCCGCGAACGCAGCCGGACCAGCCGCTCATTGCAGCTGTTCCGCGCCGACTTTCACCTGCCTGCCGTACATCTTGCTGAAGACGCCTTTCGTCTGCAGCAAGCGGCGCGGCGGTCCGTCCTCGACGATGCGGCCGCGATCGAGCACCACGATGCGATCGAAAGCATCGAGCGTGGACAGGCGATGCGCGATGGCGATCACGGTGCGCCCCTTGAACAATCGCGACAGGGCTTCTTGGATGGCCTGTTCCGATTCGGTATCGAGGGCCGACGTCGCCTCGTCCAACACGACGATGGGAGCATTCATCAGAAACGCACGGGCGATGGCCAATCGTTGCCGCTGACCGCCCGAGAGTTTCATGCCACGCTCGCCCACCAACGTGTCGAATCCATCCGGCAGCTGCTGGATGAATTCGGTGCATTTGGCGGCCTCGACCGCACGGAATACTTCATCGTCGGTGGCTTCGGGACGCCCATAACGAAGATTTTCGAGCAACGAACGGTGGAACAAGGAAATATCCTGTTGCACGACCGCGATCGAACTACGCAGACTCTCCTGAGTGACGGCGGCGATGTTCTGACCGTCTATCAGTACTTGACCGCCGATCGGATCGTACAGTCTCTGCAGCAAGGCGATGATGGTGGATTTGCCGGCACCCGAACGCCCCACGAGACCGATTTTTTGGCCGGCGGGCACGTCCAGCACGAAATCGTTCAACACGGTCTGGCCGCTGGGATAGCTAAACCCGACATTCCGGAAATTGATCGCGCCGCCGCTGATGAGCAACGGTTTGGCGTCGGCCGCATCCTGCATTTCATGAGGCAGGCCGAGCACTTGCACCGCTTCGCCTAGTTTCGCGAACTGCTGCACCATGTCCACCAGCGCCATGGCGAAGTCGCGCGATGCGTGCAACACCGTGAAGCCGAGGGTCGTGGTCAACACCACGTCGCCGGTGGATATTTCGCCTCGATTCCATAATTCCACCGACCAAACCAAGACACCGGCGGTGACGCCGAAGACGGTGAATGCATGGAACAGCCGCAGGCGCTCGAGCGAGCGCAGGCTGGCGCGTTGGGCTTGCATCTCGTCTTCGATCTTGACGCCGAGCCGGGCCTGTTCGCGGCGCGCCGCACCGAAAGCACGTACCAGCCCGATGTTGCTGACCACGTCGGTCAGATCGCCGCTGACGTGCGCCGCTTGTCCGGCGAAACTCTGGTGCAACGCTCGACCGTGTGCGGCCAGCCACCCGATGATGGCTCCCAACACGCAAACAATGAGTATCAACACGGCCGTCAAGTGCCAGTTGATCGTTCCCAGCACCAAGATGCTCGCGATCACGGCCGTTCCCGGTGGAATGGTGGTCCACGTCAGTGCATTTTCGATCGTCCATGCGGCATTCGCCGCCGCCGTGATGCGGCCGGCCAGCGCGCCCGGAAACTGTTCCACGAAGTAACGGGTACCCTGCCCGGACAGGTGATTGAAAAGTTCGAGTCGCATGTCGCCGCCCACCGCGACGAAGGCATAGGTGGAGGCCCATCCGGCAAGACGCCACAAAAGATTGTCGCCGGCGACCAGCCCGAGCAGCAGACCCACCGCGCCCCACAACACGTTGGAGGGGGGATGACGAATTCCCAGCACGTCGACCAGATGCTTGACGGCGTACTGTGACGCCACCGAACATCCCACCGCCACCAGCACGGCGATGAGTACGATCGAATGACTGAGAAAACGTCGCCGCACATAACGCGCGAGAAAACTGATTGCCCCTTTGGAGGCATGACGGGGCAAGGCCATGGTGTGAGTCATTTCGCCTTGAAGTGGGTGGTAAGCTCAAGCTTAGCCAATCGATTGCGTCGACGGGCCGGATAATGGAGCCAGTCTATGTCAGTCTTGACTTACAGGGAGGCTCGTTTTCGACACACCATGAGAACCTCGTCAACCGCGTCGGTGGCGATCATCCCGGGTCGAAATTGCAGCGGCTTTTGAAATCGCAGTCCTAGCGGCATAAACGCCCGGTTGTACCACCACAGTGCACGCTCGCGCTGGTGGGTGAGCCACCACATGCCAAGATCGAGCAGCCGGGAGGATTTGGGCTGCATGCCGAACACCGCGCTACGCTCGACGGACAACCGGTGTTCGCGCAACCTGGACCGCAATTCGTCGGGTTCATAGCGGCGACGATGCCCGACGAAGTCGTCGAAGGGCGTCCAACGCGCCGGATGCAAAGGTACCGACAGCAACACGGCGGAGCCCGCCTTGGCCACCCGTGTGAGTTCCCTGAATGCGCTTTGGTCATCATCGACGTGTTCTACGATGTCAAGCGCACAAACCAAATCGAAGCTTTCGTTCGCGAAGGGCAGCGCCGTCACCTGGCTCAACGTGACCGCAGCGCCGCGCGCGTGCAGCTTGGCGAGCGCCGGCCCACTGATGTCGACGAAATACGTATTTTCGAATGGTAGCCGGGGTCGCAGTCCAGGCGCGACTTCGAGTTGACGGCCGCCCGCCGGCAGTAACGATTCCACCAGCGGCCAGGTATTGAAGCGCTGCGGTTCGACCAGACGCGCGCCCGACCACAGCGAATCGTAGTAACGGCGATTGACGTCGACCAGTGCTGCGGCGCTGCGTTCTCGTGCGATCAGATCGCGAGCCTGCGGATGTACTCATGGCGGCGTTTGGCCGGCTTGACGGCCGACCCCTCGAGAGCGTCCGGCTCGGTGGCCGCCAACAAGTCTTCGATGACCCGCGCCAGATGATCGCGCATGGCTGCGCGCGCCGCTTTCGGGTCATGTTTACGTAACGCATCGAGGATGCGCCGATGTTCGCTCACCCGCGGCTGGACGCCGACCCGTCGCGCCCGTTCCAACATATACACGCAGAGCGGCGATTGGTGTCGCATGTCGAGCAGATTTTCGATCACGGTGGCGATGGCGGTATTGCGGGTTGCGCGCGCGATCGCGGTATGAAAACGCCGATCCGCGGTCCAATCCTGCTGATTGCGCGCATTTTCGTCGACCATTTCCGCCACGATGCGTTCGAGCTCTTCCAGTCGATCATCGCCGATGGTCGTCGCGGCAAGCGCCGCCGCCTCACCCTCGAACAAGCGGCGCGCCTCCGTCAATTCGAATGCACCGATATCCAAGTCGCCGGCTCCGTCGAGCGTGGCCGGCTTATCGGTGACGTAGATGCCGGAGCCGTGGCGCGCTTCGGCCAGCCCCCGGATTTCGAGCGAGATGGTCGCCTCGCGGATGGTCGGGCGGCTCACCCGAAAGGCGATCGCGAGGTCGCGTTCCGAGGGCAACCGTTCCCCAGGCTTGTATTTGCCGGCCGCGATGGACGCCATGATCGCACTCGCGACCTGCTGGTAGAGCTTGCGGGTATCGGGCGTAAAAGTCATCGCTCGCAATCTTGACCGCTTCGCGTACGGATGGCAATTGCGCAAGGCGCAGACGCTCACACTTTGCGAGAATAAGCGCATGCACAGGGTTCCGAGACTCGAAGTTCGCCTCGATACGAGTCTCGAATCCTTGTTGGCGTTCGCAGCCAAGGATGTACGCCCCAGCGTGCTCGCGACTCTGGTGGCGACGGCCGGTTCCACGTATCGCAAGCCGGGCGCGCGCATGCTGATCTTGAACGGTGGCGGCTATCACGGTCTGCTGAGCGGCGGCTGTCTCGAGTCCGACCTCGGTGCGCAGGGTCAGGCGGTCCTCGATAGCGGTGTCGCCCGAGTCATCGAGTACGACATGCGGGGTCCGGACGACATCCTGTTCGGCATCGGTGCCGGTTGCGAAGGCGCGATGCGTATCCTGCTCGAGCCGGCCGGGCCCGACAGTCCGGCCGCCGGCGCGCTGGCCATCGCGGGGCGCGCCACCGCTGCGGGTCGCCCCTGCGCCTTGATCGCCGTCCACCAAGCGCACGAACTGGCACTCGGCACCTATGAGCCGGCGGCCGACCTACCGCAGGAATTGACTCGCGCGATGCACGACGCATTGCGCGATCGAGCGTCGCGCGAAGTGACCTGGGAGGGCGGTGGACGGACTACCCGCGCTTTCGTGCAGTTTTTGGCGCCGCCGCCGCACGTGCTGATCTGCGGGGCAGGCCCGGATGCGCAACCCGTCGTCGGTGCGGCGCTCGCCCTCGGCTGGCGCGTTACCGTGGTGGATCATCGGCCCGCCTACGCGCTCGCGGAGCGCTTTCCCGGTGCGACGGTGCGATGCTGTCTCGCGCGCGAGTTGGCGGCGCACGTGACGCTCGAGAGCTGTCATGCTGCCGTGGTCATGAGCCATCATCTCGCCGCGGACGTGATTTACTTGCGCGTCCTCGCCGCTGCCGGCTCGCCCGGCTACGTGGGCTTGCTCGGCCCGGCGGCGCGGCGCCAGCGTATCGCTCGGGAACTCGGCGCGGCCGCGGAACAACTCGGCTCGCGGCTGCGCGGACCGGTGGGAATCGACATCGGTGCCGTCACACCTGAAGGCATCGCGCTCGCCATCGTCAGCGAAATTCACGCTGTGTTGGCCGAACATTCGGCCGACCGCGTTTCTCTGCGTCGGTCGTTGTTCTCGAACAACTAATTTTCTAGGCTGGGAGATTGCTGCGCTTCGCCCGGGCGGCGTAGAATCCGCCGCAAAATAGCGCGTGCTGGCGGCTGTTGTCTCTTTTAAGCGGCAGTAGGGAGAAACGATGTATAAAAATATCAGGCTTTTCGGCTTGCTCTGGACGGCCGTTCTGGCAACGGCCTGCGGTACCAGTTCGCCAACCTCGCAGGTCAGCGATTCGGTGACCCCGGGCACGCTGGCATTGGATCCGCCTTTGCGAATCGCCTCTTTGAATGCGGCGGCCCTTACCGCACAACTCGGTGCGACGAGCACGGGCGCCGAACTCCTCACCTTGACCGGTACGCCTGCCTGCGGAGTGGACTTCTACTACCTCAAATTTTGGACCTTGGGAGGCGCCAACGAGGCCACCGAATCATCGGGAGCGCTCATGGTGCCGACCGGAGGCGCCGGCTGTTCGGGCCCGCGTCCCGTGCTGTTGTATGCACATGGTACGAACACCGATCAGGCGCTCAACATTGCCGACGTCACGAATTCGACGAATACCGAGGGAATATTGATCGCCGCCATGTTCGCCGCCCAGGGCTACGTCGTGGTGGCACCTAACTACGCCGGTTATGACATCTCGACCCTCGGCTACCATCCCTTCCTCGACGCGGCGCAGCAGTCGGGCGAGATGATGAATATCTTGTCGGCGGCGCGCACGGCCTTGCCGAAGACGCTCACGGCGACCACCAGCGACAATGGTCAATTGTTCGTCACCGGCTATTCCGAAGGCGGCCACGTCGCCATGGCGACGCAACGGGCGCTGCAGGCAGCGGGCGCCACCGTCACGGCAGCCGCACCGTTGTCCGGACCGTACGCGCTGGAGGCGTTCGGCGACGCGTTGTTCTACGGCGACGTCGACTTGGGTTCGACGGAATTCGCGCCGCTCTTGGTGGCGAGTTATCAGCATGCCTATGGCAACATTTTTGCCGCGACCACCGATATTTTCTCACCGACGTATGCGACCGGCATCGCCACCTTGCTGCCGAGCACGACGCCGATCGCGACGTTGTTCGCCGAAGGTTTGCTGCCGCAGACGGCGCTGTTCGACAGCACCACGCCCGTCGTCAATATTGCCGGGCAGGCCGCTTTGTCGGCCCAGTTGACGGCCGCCCTGGCCGTGCCGAGCAACCCGGCCAATCCGGACACGCCGCTGTTTCAGTTGGGATTCGGTTCACCCTATCTCATCATCAACGACTACCGCGTCGGCTACGTCACCGACGCGGCCGGTAATCCCGACGGCGCCGTACCAACGGCCACCGCCGGTGTGCCGCTCGCCGCCGCCGCACCCACGCAAACCTTGCGTAACGCGTTTTACGTGAACGATCTACGCAACGGCGGTTGGGCGCCGACATCGCCCACGCTGTTATGCGGCGGCGATCAGGATCCGACGGTTTTCTACAGCGTGAACACCGAAACCATGGCCGCTTTTTGGTCGGCTCAAGTGGCATCGGGCCTCATTACCGTCCTCGACGTCAACGCGGCGCCCGCCGGACCATTCGCTGCGATACAAACCGGCTTCATCGAAAATCAAGCGGCGTTGCTCGCGCTGTATCAGACGAGTGCCGGGGGCAGCTTATCGCCGGCCGCCGCCGCCGCCCAGCTCGAGGAGAACTATCACACCAACGTGGCGCCGTTCTGCGCCCTCGCGGCGCGCTCGTTTTTCAATAAATTCGTGGGAGGTCAGCAATAATGAAGAAGACACACCTGACGCCGGCTATCGCCGCCGCCGCGTTGCTTTGCGCGCTACCCGCCGCGGCCGACGATCAGATCTACGGTAATAGTCTGCGGCTCGGCATCGAATCGGTCTTCTATCACACCAGTGCCAGCGACCTTGCGGGACCCTACGTGCCGGCCGGCGTGAACTTCAAGGCGAAGGATCTGGAAACGCTGTATGTCGGCTACGTGCGCCGCCTATCCTCGGATTTCGACGTCGAGCTGGCACTCGGCTATCCCCCGCTCAGCAAGGTCGAGGGACGCGGCCCTGCTACGGTCGGCTCCGTGCCATACAACGGGGTCACCATTTCATCGGCGCGCTGGCTGTCACCGACCGTGCTGTTCGAATACAAATTCCTGAGCGACAGCTCCAAGTGGCGTCCCTACATTGGCGTAGGCGTCAACTACACCGCGTTCTACGATCGCGACAGCAACGCGCAAGGCAATGCAGCCAGCGGCGGTCCGACGCGGCTTTCGCTGACATCCTCGGTCGGTCCGGCAGGCACGGTGGGATTGAGCTACAACGTGTCCGGCCGTTGGCATCTTTACACGTCCTATTCGATATCCAGGGTGGATACCGACCTTACGGCCGATACGGGGGGCGTGGAGCGCACGGCACGCATCAAGTTCGGTCCTCAAGTATGGGTGGTTTCGGGCGGCTATTCGTTCTGAGCCGGAAATCGGATAGGCTGAGACAGACGTGTGTGGAGTCAGCCTAACTTATGTCGAATTTTAGAGCGGCCCCGACCTATAAATCCGGCGAACAATCCATTGAAGCCAAGGGAGTCGAGGCGACTTCCGAGGAACGCGGCGCGGCGCTATTTTTTCTGCAACAGCTGGCGACCGACGTCTCCGAAGGCACCGTGGAACTGCCATGTTTCCCTCGAGTCGTCGTGCGCATCAGCGCGGAACTCGCGAACCGCGACACCACGTCCGAACGGCTGGTGACTTTGATCGGCACCGAACCGCGCCTGGCTGCTCGACTGGTTCAAGCCGCCAATTCGGCCGCCCTCAACACCACGGGCAAACCCCTGACGGAGCTGCGCTCGGCGATCACCCGGATCGGTCAGGCGATGGTGCATAGCATCGCCCTGTCGTACGCCGTTCGGCAGATGGAGAACGAGGCTTCGCTGGCGTCCATCGCACAGCCCCTCGGACAACTCTGGGAGCAGAGCATCGCGGTGGCATGCATCAGCCAACTGGTGGCCGAGCGCACCAAGGTGCATACCGATACCGCGTTCCTCACCGGCTTGGTGCATGGTATCGGCAGTCTTTACATCATGGCGCACGCAGCGGGTCGCTCGGCCGAACTCACGAGCCGAGAGTCGTGGATGGCGCTGTTGGACGGCTGGCAGGCGGCCATCGGCAAGGCCGTGCTCGAGAGCTGGGGTTTCGCCGAGGAAATGTGCGAGGCGGTGGGCGATCAACGCGACTATGAACGCAAATGGAAACATGACGCGACAGTGACGGATGTATTGATCGTGAGTCTGCTGCTGGCCGAATCGCGTGGCGCGGCGCGCGCCGCCGGCGGCATCGCCATGGAAGGGATTCACGCCTTCGCGAGCGTCGGCTTCAAAGCAACGGACTGCGAGGCCACCCTCGTCAGAGCCGAACGTCGGGTCGCCTTGATGCGAGACGCTTTGCAGTAAGCATGCAGCGCTCGTGACCGCTACGCTTCCTCGACCCGTGGGCCGCTGGTCATTCGGCATACCGCTGTGGACCATTGCAGCCCCCGTCGCGGCCATGCTCGTTCTGGTCGGTGCAGCGTTTGGGTTGCATGGCTATTACGTAGTCTTGATGGCCGTCGGCGTGGCCGTCAGCGTGTTCGCGGCCGTGCATCACGCGGAAACGGTTGCGCATCGCATCGGCGAGCCTTACGGCACGTTGGTGCTCGCCATGGCCGTCACTCTCATCGAGGTCGCGCTGATCGTCTCGTTGATGATCGCCGGCGGCGCCGAAGCGGTTGCGTTGGCGCGCGACACCGTGTTCGCGGCCGTCATGATCATACTGAATGGGATCGTCGGCTTATGCCTCCTGATCGGCGGCATCTCGCACAGCGAACAGGCGTTTTCCTTGGATGGGGTCAGCGCCGCCTTGGTGGCGCTCGCGGCCATTGCCGTGTTGGCCTTGATATTCCCGAATTTCACGGTCTCGGCACCGGGTCCGTTCTATTCCAAGAGTCAGCTCGTCTTGATCGCCATCGTGTCGCTCCTGGTATACGGCTCGTTCCTATTCACGCAAACCATCGGCCATCGGCGCTTATTTTTACAGGGCGGATCGGCATCGGACCCGATGACTGAAGCCGCGTTGCCGAGCGGCAGGGTCACGATCGTCAGCAGCGTGTTGTTGCTGCTAAGTCTGGTCACGGTGGTGCTGCTCGCGAAGAAGCTGGCGCCGGATCTCGAATCGGCGGTGGCGCGGCTCGGCGCACCGGATGCGGCCGTCGGCGTCATCATCGCCGGCATCGTCTTGCTGCCCGAGGGCGTGGCCGCGGTACGCGCTGCCCGGCACAATCGATTGCAAACCAGCCTCAACCTCGCACTCGGGTCGGCACTCGCCAGTATTGGGTTGACCATTCCGGTGGTCAGCCTCTTGTCGCTCGCGATACGCTCCAAACTCATGCTGGGCATCGACGGCAAATCCACGGTTTTGCTCATGCTGTCGTTGCTGGTGACGACACTGGTATTGCGGACCGGCCGCACCATCGTCTTGCATGGCGTGGTATTGCTGGTCATATTCGCGGTGTATTTATTTACGACGGTAGTGCCATGACCATGTCGACGATGAAATCTGCGAGCATGGCGGCGATATTGATTGCTTTGGGGTTGCTGTTCGACCAAGCGCACGCCGATCCGCAGAAGCTCCGCATCTTGAGCTGGGCCGATTACGTGCCCGCCGACCTGATCGCCGCCTTCACCAAGGAGACCGGCGTCGTGGTGGAGGTCACCCTCTCGAATAATGAGGAAATGATTTCCAAACTACGGGCCACCGGCGGCGCCGGCTACGATCTCGTCCAGCCGTCCCAGGACCGCATCGCGTCGGCCCAGAGCGAGTTCGGCATCTACAAGCCCATCGATCTGACCAAGATCAAGCTCGACGAGTTCCAACCGAGCCTGCTCGGTATCGTGAAGCGCAACGCGACGGTCGGTGGCCAGCTCTATGCATTGCCCTACCTCTGGGGCACCGATGGCCTCGTCGTCAACACGCGGCGCGCCACGCTCGCCGATTACGGCGATCTCTGCAATGCCGACCTCAAAGGCAAGACGGCAATTCGCCTGCGGCGTCCGACGTTGATGGCGTTTGCGTTTGCGGCCGGTCAGGATCCGTTCGCATTGTACGGCGACCCGAAAGCCTACCGCGCGCTCATGGACCGGGTGGCCGCCACCCTCATCGCCTGCAAGGCCAACTTCAAATTTTTCTACGACAACAAGGACCAGTTGCTGAACGGTTTTCGCTCGGGCGAAGTGGTGGCTGCCATGATGTGGGATACGGGGGGCTGGACGCTCAACCGCGACAATCCCGACATCCGCTACGTCGTGCCGCGCTCCGGCGCGTTGGGTTGGCTCGATACCTTTGCACTGCCCGCCCGCGGCAAGAACGATGCCGCGGCTTACGCTTGGATCAACTTCACGATGCGTCCGGAAAATGCCGCCAGGGTCATCAAGTCGGTGGGCAATTTCTCGGCGGCCAACAACACGGCACCGCTGGTGGATCCGCGGCTCAAGGCCCAATTCGTGGCGGCTTTCCCGGACAGCGCCTTGAAGAACATTCATTGGTATCCGGCGATACCGCCGGGACTGGAAGAAATTGAAGGCAACGCGCTCGACCGCATCAAGGCCGCCAATTGAGTGCCGCGGATCTCGTGGCGCACGCGCTGACCAAACGCTTCGCCGAGCATGTCGCTGTCGACTCGCTGTCTTTCTCGGTGGCACGCGGCAGCTTTTTTTCCATTCTCGGTCCGTCGGGCTGCGGCAAGACGACGCTTCTACGCATGATCGCGGGATTCATCGCACCCGACGCCGGCGACATCGTCATCGGCGGGGCCAGTATGCGGGACGTCGCCCCGAATCGCCGGCCTGTGAACATGGTGTTCCAGCAGCTCGCGCTGTTTCCGATGATGTCCGTGGGCGAGAACGTCGCCTTCGGATTGGCGCGACGGGGCATGGCACGGGCGGAGAGAAAACGCCGCAGCCACGCCATGCTCGAGCGCGTCGGTTTGGGTGCGGCCGCCGACAAGCGCGTGGATCAGTTGTCGGGTGGACAGCGCCAGCGCGTGGCCATCGCGCGCAGCCTGGTGCTCGAGCCCACGCTGCTGCTGCTCGACGAACCGCTGGGCGCGCTCGATTTGAAATTACGCGAGCACATGAAAATCGAACTCAAGCAATTACAGGCGGCGTTCGGCACCACGTTCGTGTACATCACCCATGATCAATCCGAAGCCCTGGTGCTGTCCGATCACGTCGGTGTGATGAACCGCGGCCGGTTCGAGCAATTGGGCACGCCGCAGGACCTGTACTACCGTCCCTTGACACCGTTCGTCGCCGGCTTCGTAGGCGCCAACAATCGCATCGTCGGCCGGGCCACCGCGAAAGACGGCGCGACGTTCGACATCACCACCGCGGACGGGTGGGCCATCCGCGCCCGCGGCCATGGTGCGATAGCGGTGGGCGACGCGGTCGAAGGGTTCATCCGACCCGAGGTCGCCAGCCTGGCGCGGGACGCGGCTGAGCTGCCCCCTCGACAGCCGGCGCACTCGGGAATCGTCGCAAGCGTGCTGTTCGACGGCGCCAACTCGGCGGTACTGCTTCATGAAACGCGCACGCACCGCGAGTTCCGCATCGCTCTGCCGCAAACCGGTCGGTTGTCGGACTTGAAGCCCGGCGAGCCGGTGGCATTCGGTTTCGACCCCGAACGCGCGGTGTGCTTTGCGGCGCGCACCGACGCGGCCGGTTCCGATGGTTAGCGCAACCGGCACGGCGCGCTGGCAGGCTCGCCTGAGTCTCGGTTTGTTGCTGACTCCCGCTCTGCTGTGGCTCGGTGCGTTGGTCGTTTTGCCGCACGTACAACTCGCCGTGCTTTCGTTCCGCGAGCGCATCGGGCCGCGGCATTACGTTGCCAGTTTGGCCCAATACGAAACGTTTTTCCGCGAACCCCTGTACTGGCACGTGTTCGCGCGCACTGCGTTGATGTCGATCCTCGCGACGCTGCTGACGTTGATGCTCGCGTTTCCCATCGCGTGGGTGATTGCCAAGCTTGCACGCGGTCGTGCCGGATCGCTGCTCTTCATACTCTGCTTGATTCCGTTTTGGGTGAGCGAGACGGTACGCACGCTAGGGTGGATGATTCTGTTGCGGGAATCCGGCGTCTTGCCCGCCCTGCTGGTGAGGCTCGGCATCACCACGATGCCCATCGAGTTGCTGTATCACGATGCGACCATTTTGGTCGGGCTCGTTTACACCTCCTTGCTATTCATGCTGATCCCGCTCATATCCAGCTTGGACAGCTTGGATAATGCGTTGATCGAAGCGGCCTACGATCTGGGTGCGGGCGGATTCGCCATTCTGCGCACCATCGTGATCCCGCATGCGGCGCCCGGCATCACGGCGGGCTGCATCGTCGTATTCATGCTGACCCTGGGTAATTATCTGACGCCGACGCTGCTCGGCGGCAAGAATTCGGCGTGGTTTACCGAGCAGATCTACACGCAATTCATCACCCGTTTCAACTGGGAACAGGGTGCCGCGTTCGGCTTCTTGCTGTTGGCCTTGTCGACCGCCATGGTCAGCCTGGGGTTGCGGCTCACCGGTCAACGGTTCGGCGACGTCATGCAGCGCACATGATTCCCTCGCTCCCGCGTCCTTTTTGGTTGCGCGCCGGTACCGCGGCCTATGTGGCGGCGTTTTTGCTGTTCCTGTTCTTGCCGCTCGTCGTCGTCGCGGTATTCGCCTTCAACGACGCACCCTACCCGGCGCCGCCGTGGCGCGGATTCACGTGGGATTGGTTCACCGGCAACGCGCGTAATGGACGCATCGGTTTGTTCGCCGACGGGCCGCTGCTCGGCAGTCTATGGACCAGTTGTCTCGTCGCATCGTGGGTCACGCTCATTACCGTCCTGCTCGGCACTTCCAATGCGTTTCTACTCGAACGCGGACGCTTCGTGGGCAAGCAGGGATTGTCGATATTGATGCTCGCGCCGCTGGTGATTCCCGGTGTGATTCTGGGCATCTCGATTCTGGCCTTCGCGAGCCGGGTGGCCGAATTCGCCGCTGACGCGTTCGGCTGGGAATGGGACGTGCTGCGGCCCGGATTGCCGTTGGTCGTCCTGGGTCAGGTCTCCTACATCTGCACCATCACCACGCTGACCATCGGCGCGCGCTTGAAACGTTTCGACCACACCTTGGAAGAAGCTGCGCTCAACCTCGGCGCATCCCGTGCGGCGGTATTCCGGACCATCGTCCTGCCCTATCTGCGTCCGGCGCTTTGGGGGTCGGCTGCCATCGCATTCCTCATGTCATTCGAGGATTTCAACACCACGCTCATGCTGGTGGGTGCCGATTCGCCGCTCACCGTCATGATGTACGGCCGCATGCGCGAAGGCGCCAGCCCGGTTTTGAACGCGGTCAGCTTATTTCTCATGCTTGCGTCGGCTCTGCTGGCGGTCTCGCTGGTGCGGCGGCGCCCGTAAAAACTCCAGTCCCGTCGCATGATTGCGCTGAAAACCTTTCCATACGGTGATGGGCGGAGTGGCGGAACTGTACGCCTCGTACGCCGTCGCCAGTGTCGCCGGAGGCCAGAAACCCGCCGACGATTCGGTGACCGGCACCTCGAGATAAGGCCGCCGGCTGGTATCGCCTTTCGCATAATCGTCCAAGAATGCGGTAATGAAGTGGGCGTTGATCGCGTTCACGCGATCCTTGCGCCAGACGGGATCCTCGAACCAGTCCTGATCCCAGAGCCGGTTGCGCATGACCGCGGGCGCTGGGTTCAGCCCGATGGAATGGCCCGCGCCCTTGAAGGTCAGCAGGTAGCGCTGCGCATTGCTGGCTTGATCGAACATCGCGCGCGCACCGGTGGTGTAGTCCACGGTGGGATCGCTGTCGCCGGAGATCAGCAACAGCGGCGCGGTGATTCCCCGCAAGCCCTGCGCTCCCCACGCGGCGTGCGGACCACCCCCCGCCGGTGCAATGGCGACGACCGCGCGCAAGCCCTTGACCGCCATCGTGCGCGCGCTGGCGCCGCCACGAACATAGGGTCCGAGCAAACCGCCGGGCACCAATCGAGCCGGCGGACCTGCCGGATCGAGCGCCGCACCGGCAACGGTCAAGGCCCCGTAGCCGCCCATCGAATAGCCGATCAAGGCGAGCCGCGAGGAGTCGACCAGGCGCTCCCGCCGTAGCAACTTGCTCAGCGCGGCCGCCACGAACGCAATGTCGAGAGGTCGGCGCAGCAGCGGCTGCGCGACCAGAGTCATATCGGTGATGGGTGGGTCCGAGTGCCGAATCGCAGCGACTACATAGCCTTTGGAGGCGAGATTTTCGGTCAACCACGTCATCGCCGCCGGATCGTTGCTGTAGCCATGCGATACGATCACCAACGGGTAGCCTTTGCCATCGGCCGGCGCCGCGGACGCGTCGCGGACCGCGATTCCCGGCACGGAAAAACTGATCGGCGGCGCCGGCGGTTCCGCCGGAAAACTGGCCACGTACACGGCGGGCGTGGACCCTGTTGACACCCGCAGCGCCGGGTAAAACAGATCGACGCTCAGCAGACGATCGCCGCGCGGCGCGGTGCCGAGCATGGGGTCGAACGCCAGCACGTCGACCTGGTCCTCCTGGACCAGGTTGAGCGTCCGCAGACCGACCGCAAAAGCGCCCAGGCGCGCAAGTTCCGGCGCATCGATTCCGCAGCGGCTGGGAATGTCGCTGTCGCAAGGTAGACTCGCCAGCATGCCGTTCACAAGCATCTAGACAGTGTACCCTGAGCCATCCGATTCGGACCAATCGCCGGTCTTGCGCGTTACCTACCTCGAACAGAATGAACCCCCGCCGCCGCCCGCTCTTTACTGGGGCAGCGAACGCATTGCTGTGGAGAAATTGACGCGAGAAACGTATCTCGCTTTGTATGCACGCGTGGGGGCCGCGCTGCACTGGGATCAACGCGCAGCGATGCCGGCGGCCGAACTGCAAGCATTGCTGGATGGGGAAGCGCTTCGTATCTACGTCCTGCGCGATGCCGGCGGCATGGCACTCGGCTTCGGTGAATTCGACCGAACGCTTTTTCCCCAGATCGAGTTGAAGAACTTCGGTTTGATTCCGGAGGCGCAGGGCCGAGGGTTAGGCCCCTGGTTGCTGGCGACCGCGCTGCAAGGCGAGTGGCGTTCGAACCCTGACCGGCTCTGGCTGCATACCGATACGTGGGACCACCCCGCCGCCGTTCGCGTCTACGAGCGGGCCGGTTTTCGGACCTTCGACGTGCGGGATGAACCCGCCGCATCGCTCTAGGTCCAGAGTAGACCGGGCAGCTCGGCGAGGGTGTCGAGCAGCGCATCGCAATCGAGCGATCCGGGATCCCGACCTTCGTTGTAGCCGTACGACACGCACGCGATCGGCATGCCGGCGGCACGTGCCGCGCTCGTATCGTTGATCGAGTCGCCGATCATCAACGCCTGCGCCGGCATCAGCGAAAGCGCCCGACAGGCAAAGAGAAGGGGCTCGGGATCGGGCTTGCGCCGTTCGCAGGTGTCGCCGCCGACCACCAGATCGATGAACTGCAGCAAGCCGAACCGATCGAGCGCACTGCAGGCGAAACGCCGGTGTTTGTTGGTGACCACCGCCAAGCGCATTCCGGCCTCGTGCAATGTGCGCACCAGGTCGCCTGCACCGGGATAAGCCACGGCCGCGGAGTCTGCCGCGTCTTCGAGCATTCCGTAATGCACGAAAAAACGTGCGACCAAAAGCTGTCGGTCAACGCCGCTCAACGTATGGCCACGGACCGCCGCCGCGCGTTCGATCAGTGCCTCGGAGCCGCGGCCGATCATGCGCGTGACGTCGTTCAGCGAAAACGCGGACCAGCCGCGTTCGGCGATCGTGCGATTGAGCACTTGCGCAATGTCCGCTGCGGTATCCAACAGGGTGCCGTCGAGATCGAACAGCGCGCCGCCCAGCGCCGTGCCGTGCCAGCGCGCCGGTGGGCGGGTCAAGCGAGCGTCACGCTGACGGGACAGTGATCGCTGCCCATGACCGTCGGATGTATCTCGGCGGCCTGGACGCGGTCGCGCAAACCCGCCGACACCAGCACGTAATCGATTCTCCATCCGATATTGCGGGCCCGCGAATTCGCGAAGTGGCTCCACCAGCTGTAGTGACCGTTGCCCTGATGGAAAAGACGAAAGGTATCGACGAATCCAGCGTCGGCAAGGTTCTGAAAACCTTCCCGCTCCTCGGCGGTGAAACCCTTCTTGCCACGGTTCGGCTTGGGGTTGGCGAGATCCAATTCCGTATGCGCCACGTTCAGATCGCCGCAAAAAACCACCGGTTTGCTTTTTTCGAGCAAGCGGCAGTAAGCCAGAAAAGCGGGATCCCAGTGCCGGTGCCGCAGCGCCAGACGGCTCAGATCATCCTTGGCATTCGGCGTGTACACGGTTACCACGTACATGGCGGCGAATTCGGCGGTGACCACCCGACCCTCCTCCGCACTGTCCCGCTGCAGCTCGTCGGCGAACGTAAAACGTTCGGCAAACTCGCGCGGAAATCCATTGGTGACCGCGAGGGGCTTGTGTTTGGAAAATATCGCGGTGCCCGAATACCCCTTTTTGACCGCGGAATTCCAGTATTCATGGTAGTCCGGCAGCTCGATCTCGATCTGGCCACGCTCGGCCTTCGTCTCTTGAAGACACAGCACATCGGGCCGGTGGGCATCGAGAAACGGCTGGAACAAGCCCTTCCGATGGACCGAGCGGATGCCGTTCACGTTCCACGAATAGATTTTCATGGCGGGATTTTAGCGGCTCACCGCCGTGGCTGCCGGCCCATCGCGCACATCCCAGCCGCCGCCGAGGGCTTTGTAAACCGCGATCAACGACGTGGCCGCATCGGTACGGCTCTGCGACAGCAGCAAATCAGCACTCAACGCCGTGCGTTCGGCATCCAGCACCTCGAGGAAATCGATCAATCCGCCCGCGAAACGCAGTTTCGCGAGGGCGGCCGCCTTGTCGCTTGCCGTGGCCGCGATCCGCAGCGCATCGCGACGCGACTGCGAACGACCATAGCCGATCAAGGCGCCTTCGGTATCCTCCAAAGCGCTCAACACCGCACCCTCGTAGTTGGCTAGATCGGCATCCGTCTGTGCGCGCGCCGAACCGATGCGAGCGCGGACCCGACCCAGATCGAAGGCCGCCCAGCTGATACTCGGCCCGGCCGAGAAGAACTTGGCGTTGTCGGTCCCCACCGCGGCGAAATTGGGCCCGGCATAGCCGATCGAACCGAGCAGCGTCACCTTCGGAAAAAGATCGCCCGTGGCCACACCGATGCGTGCCGTCGCACCGGCGAGGCGGCGTTCCGCGATGCGGATATCCGGGCGTCGACGCAATAATTGCTCGGGCACGCCGATGCTGTTCAAAGCCGGCAGCTCCGGGGCCGGCTGCGGCGCGAGTTCATCGAGAAGGGCGGTGGGCTGGCGCCCCGTAAGCACGCTCAAACGATAGACGGTGGTGGCAATCGAGGCGTCGAGCGATGGAATCGATGCGACCGTGGTTTGCCACTGCGCTTCCGCCCGCGCCGTGTCGAGCTGGTTGCCGCGACCGGCCTCTAAACGCACGCGCGTCAAATTCAACGTGTTGAATTCGCTTTCCGCGTTGCGTTTGGTCAGGCTCAACTGATCTTGCAGGCCGCGCAACACGAAGTAGTTTCGGGCTACTTCGGCGATGACGCTCACCCTGGCATCCTGTAACGTCGCCGCCGACTCGGCGACGTCGGCCCGCGCCGCCTCGACATTTCGGCGCACCCGGCCGAACAAATCCAATTCCCACAGCCCGGTAAAACCAGCGTCCGCGGTATCGTATTCGCGATCGTGAGCGTCGACTCCCGGCAACTGCTGAATTGAATATAGATTTCGCGAATAGCCGCCGGCAAACGTCGCCGTGGGAAATTGGTCGAAGCCCGCCAGACGGCGTGCCGATCGCGCCCCGCGCAGATTGGCCGCCGCTACCGATAGATCCTTATTTTGTGCGAGCGCGTCGTCGACGAGCGTGTCCAGCAAGGGCTCCGCAAAAGTCGTCCAGTAATGCGCGACGGTGGCATCCTCGGCGAAACCCGGCTCGCCGGCGTTCGCGAAATGCGCATCGACCGCGATGTTTGGCGGCCGATAATTCGGCCCGACGGCGCAACCGCCTGCCAGTCCGAAGGCCGCGACCACTGCAAGCGTTTTGCCCAGCTTGGGCATGGCATCACGCACGGCGGCGGGCCTTGTCCAAGAAATTTTCGATCGTGACGAAGAACACCGGCGTCAAGAACAGCCCGAAGAGAGTCACGCCCAGCATCCCGGCGAACACCGCAATGCCGATGGCTTGACGCATTTCACTGCCCGCGCCGGATGCAATCACCAACGGCACCACGCCCATGATGAATGCGAACGAAGTCATCAAGATGGGACGTAACCGCAAACGGCAGGCCTCGACCGCCGCCTCGAGCGGTGGCAGGCCATGCTCGACGCGTTCGCGGGCAAACTCGACGATCAAAATGGCGTTTTTACAGGCTAGACCCACCAAAACGATGAATCCGATCTGAGTCAGCACGTTGTTATCGGACCCTTTGAGCCAAACGCCCACCATCGCCGACAACAGACACATGGGCACGATCAGCACCACCGCCAGCGGCAATGCCCAGCTTTCGTACTGCGCAGACAAGATGAGAAACACCAACACCACGCAGATCGGAAACACCAACAGCGCGGTGTTGCCGGCGCTCTTCTCTTGAAAGGTCAAATCCGTCCACTCGTAGCCGAAACCATTCGGCAGCGTGTCTTTCAAAACGCGTTCCATCGCAGCGGTTGCCTGATCCGACGATATGCCGGCCGCTCCCTCGCTGTTGACGTCGGCCGCGAGGTAGACGTTGTAATGCGAGACGCGGTCGGGACCCGCATCGAAGCGCACATCGGCGAGTGCACCCAGGGGCACCATATCGCCGCCTGCGTTGCGGGTCTTCAGATTGGCGATGTCTTCGGGCTTGTTTCGAAACTGCGCCTCGGCTTGCGCATAGACGCGGAAAGTTCGGCCGAATCGGTTGAAATCGTTAATGTAAACCGACCCTAGGTAGGTTTGCAGGGTGTCGAACACACTCGATAAGGGCACACCTTGACGCTTCGCCTTGACCCGGTCGACGTCGGCGAACAATTGCGGAACGCTGTTCTGAAACGTGGAATAGGTCGCGTACGGATTGAGCTCGGGCTGTTGCCGGGCCTTGTCGAGCACCTCCGCCGTCACACGGGCCAGCTCATCGTAGCCGTGCGCACCGCGATCTTGAATGTAGAGCTTGAAGCCGCCGGTGTTGCCAAGTCCCTGCACCGGAGGTGGGGGCACCGCGAAAATGACCGCATCTTGAATCGAGCCGAACCTTTTGTTGAGCTCCTTGACGATGGAAGCGGCCGACAGGTTGGCGGTGGTACGGGCATCGAACGGCGTGAGCGGAAAAAACAACACGGCGGTGTTGCTCAGATTGACGAACCCCTGCACGGAGAGGCCGGAAAACCCCAAGACATGATCGACACCGGGGATCGTCTTCGCAAGCTCCGACATGCGTCGCACCACCTCCTCGGTTCGATCGAGAGAGGCCGCGTCCGGCAATTGCGCGATTCCGACGAGGTACTGTTTATCCTGGGCCGGGATGAAACCGCCAGGCACGATCTTGAACATACCCCAGGTACCCAACAGCAACAGCGCGAAGATCGCCAGCACCACCCCGCGAAGGGCCGTGATCCGGCGCACGCCGCTGCCATAGAGAACCGAGCAGCGGCTGAATCCACGGTTGAAAACGGCAAAAAACTTACCGAGGACAAGATCGATGCCGCGCTGAAACGGATCCGGCGGTGCGCTCCTCGGTTTGAGCAGCAAAGCCGCCAGCGCCGGCGACAGCGTCAGGGAGTTGAACGTCGAGATCAGCGTGCTCGCCGCGATGGTGATGCCGAACTGTCGATAGAATTGTCCGGTCAGTCCGGGCACGAAAGCCACCGGCACGAACACAGCGCACAATACCAGACAGATGGAAATGATCGGCCGGGTGACCTCCGCCATGGCGGCATGCGCTGCCGCGTGAGGATTCAGACCCTCCTCGATCTTTCGCTCGATATTCTCGACCACCACGATGGCATCGTCGACGACGATGCCGGTGGCGAGAACCAGACCGAACAAGGTCAATGAGTTGATGGAGAAACCCGCCAGCAGCAACGCCGCCAGCGTGCCGATGATGGCCACCGGAACCGCCACCAAGGGAATGACGCTGGCACGCCAGCTTTGCAGGAATACCACGACGACCAGCACCACCAGCGCCACCGCTTCTATCAGGGTGTGGATGACCGCTTCGATGGAGCTGCGTACGAACACCGTCGGGTCGTAATCTATTTCGTAAGACATTCCCTGCGGGAACGACTTGGCGAGTTCTTTCATACTGGCACGCACCGAGGCGGACAACTGCAGCGCATTGGCGCCGGGCAGCTGAAACACCGGTATCGCCACCGCGGGACCGCTGTCGAGCATGCTGCGCAGGGCATAATTATCGGGGCCCAACTCCAACCGTGCCACGTCGCGCAGGTAGGTAGTCTCGCCGTTGGCCCCGTTCTTGACGATGATGTTGCCAAATTCCGCTTCGGTTTGCAGCCGGCCCTGGGCATTGACGATGTATTGAAACTGAGTGCCGGGTAGCGCCGGTTGGCCGCCAATTTGTCCGGCGGCGACCTGGACGTTCTGTTCGCGTACCGCGTTGACGACTTCACTGACGTCCATGTTGCGCGCGGCAATTTTTGCCGGATCGAGCCACAAACGCATCGCATAGTCGCCGGAGCCGAACACCTGAACGTCGCCGGTGCCCTGCAGGCGCGCCAGCACGTCCTTGACCTGGATCACGGCGTAATTGCGCAGATACAGCGAGTCGTAGCGGCGGTCGGCCGACTTGAGGAACACCACCATGGTCAGATCGGGGGAACGCTTTTGAGTCACCAGGCCGAGCTGTCGCACCACGTCGGGAAGGCGGGTTTCCGCCTGCGCCACTCGGTTTTGGGTCTGTACCTGGGCGATGTCCAAGTCGGTGCCGAGCCTGAAGGTGACCGTAATCGAGAAGTTGCCGTCCGGCGTCGACACCGAATTAGTGTAAGTGGCATTTTCCACGCCGTTGATCTGCTGCTCCAGCGGCGTGATCACGGTCTCGGCGATGGTTTTCGGCGACGCGCCCGGATATTGGCCGCTCACCACCACCGTGGGCGGCACGATCTCGGGATATTCGCTGATCGGCAGCGACGGAATCGCGAGCAATCCCGCCGCCGTGATGATGATTGCGAGCACCGTCGCAAAGATCGGACGCTCGATGAAAAAAGATGAAATGCTCATCGTAAAGGCGTCTTAGTTTGCGGGCGTCGAAGACGCGCTTCGAGCAGCGTCCGGCGCGCTCATCGAGACTTGCTGCGGCGTCACCGTGATGCCGGGATGCACGCGCTGCGCGCCGTTCACGATGATGACGTCGCCGGCCTTCAGCCCGTTTCGCACGATGCGCAACCCGTCGATGATGCGCCCCAGCTTGACGCGCCGGTATGCAACGATGTTCTTGGGGCCAAGCACAAGCACGTACTTCTGGCTCTGGTCGGTGTTCACCGCGCGATCGTCGATCAAAATCGCGGAATATTCGCTGCTGCCCAGCAGTTGCACACGGGCGAAGAGCCCCGGCGTGTAACGGCCATCCTTGTTCTGCAGCACGGCCCGTGCGCGGATGGTACCGGTTTGCGAATTGAGTTGGTTATCCACGAAATCGACCACTCCCGCATGCGGGAATCCCTCTTCGTCGGCGAGCCCTACGTTGACGGGCACCGCGTCGCGCGAGTTGGCACGTGAACCGATTCCCGGCGTTTTCGCATACCGTAGATAACTCTGCTCGTCCGCATCGAAATACAGGTACATGGGATCCGTAGAAACCACGGAAGTCAGCAACGTGCCGCCATTGATGCCGCCGCTTACCAGGTTTCCGCGGGTGACCTCGGCCCGGCTCACGCGACCGTCGATCGGACTCGCAACCCGAGTAAACTCAAGGTTGAGCGTCGCTGCTTCGAGCGACGCCGCGGCACCGGCCACACTCGCCTCAGCCTGGGCCAAGGTGCTTTTGCGCTCATCCAATTCTTCCTCGGATACCGCGCCGCTCTCTTTCAATTTCAATACACGGGCGAGCTCGACGCGGGCGTCGTAACGCTTCTGTTCCGCCGCGGCGCGATCCGTCTCGGCGCGATAGGGGCGGGGATCGATGATGAACAGCAAATCGCCGCGCCGGACCTGGCTGCCTTCGGTAAACGCCACCCTGTCGATGTAGCCCGACACGCGTGGCCTGATGTCTACGCTTTCAACGGCCTGCAATCGACCGGTGAACTCGTCCCAGTCTTTGACGGGCTTTTCCAACACTTGCGCCACCGTCACTTCGGGTGAGGGTGGCGGCGCTGGGCCGCGCTTGTTGGAGCAGCCAACCCCGAACAACAAAAGCAGTGCCAGAATCCCGCTCGCCGAGCGGCGATTCATGTGTGTGATCAATACGAACTCCAGGTGAAATCAATGGCTTCAGCGACGCCAGGACTTACATATTGCGCCACTCTGCGGATAAACAAGCGTGTGCCGGCGCTATGAATGGCATTGACAATCATTCTCATTCGCATTCAAATACCAACATGATTATATGCGTCTGCAAAAAAATCTCGGATCGACAGATACGGACCGCCGTCAGAGACGGCGCCGATTCCTTGGGTGACCTGCGCCGCGGGCTCCAGGTGGGGACGTGTTGCGGGAAGTGCGTACCGGAAGCCCGAGCGGTACTTGCAGCGTCTCTCGCCGTGCAGCGTGATTCGAGTAGTCCAGCGTTTTTTCCCATTGCGCTGGAAGAATTCGCTCCCGTCGGCGACTTCGCGAGCTAACCGGCCACCGCCGGCCTTTCGGCGTCGAATAGCGGTTTCGCGGGCCGACGAGCGGCTTAACAGCGGCTTTACCAGTTCGCTACGGCATACAATCGGCGCTCTTAAACGACTTTCGAAGAGGGCTACCGTGCAAGGCGACGCAAAAGTTTTGGAATATCTCAACCGGGCGCTCAAAAACGAACTGACTGCCATCAATCAATATTTTCTGCATGCCCGCATGCTCGAACACTGGGGCATGAAACGCCTCGGCAAGATCGAATACGAAGAATCCATCGACGAGATGAAGCATGCCGACCGCCTGGTCAACCGGATCCTGTTCCTGCAAGGCCTGCCGAATTTGCAGGATCTCGGCAAGCTGTTCATCGGCGAGGACGTGCGGGAACTCCTCGAGTGCGATTTGCGGCGCGAACTGGAGGCTCACCCTCTTTACGTCGAGGCGATCGCCTATTGCGAAACAGCCCGCGACTACGTCACCCGGGACTTGTTCACCATGATCCAGAAAAGCGAGGAGGAGCACATCGACTTCATCGAGGAGCAACTCGGCCTCATCGATAAAATGGGGGTGGCGAATTACGTGCAAAGTGCGGCCGGCGAACTGGGCGGTGGCACGGCTGGTTGAGCGGGTGAACGCGCCGCCTGAGGCAGCTTGGCAATAGATCAAACCAATCGATTCCATAGGATCAATTGGCTGCACGCAGCGTGCAGCGGCGGTAGCATGAATGTGAAAGTTGGGATATCGAGGTAATTTTCATGTCCATTGCGAAAACCGATTTGACGTCGGCGTCCGGAATTCCGGTCGTCGATGACCAAAATTCTCTATCCGCCGGAGCGCGCGGGCCGCTATTGCTGCAAGACTTCCATCTTCTCGAGAAGTTGCAGCACTTCAACCGTGAACGGATCCCGGAACGCGTGGTGCACGCCAAGGGCTCCGGTGCCTATGGTAGCTTCACCGTGACCCACGACATCAGCCGCTACACCACGGCTAAGCTGTTCAGCGCAATCGGCAAGAAAACCGAAACATTCGTCCGTTTCTCCACCGTGGGCGGCGAGAGGGGTTCTGCCGACACGGAGCGCGATCCGCGCGGCTTCGCCATGCGGTTTTACACCGAAGACGGCAATTGGGACCTGGTCGGCAACAACACGCCGATGTTCTTCATCAAGGATCCGATCAAATTTCCCGATTTCGTTCACACTCAAAAGCGGGATCCGCAGACCAATTTGAAGTCTGCCCAGATGATGTGGGATTTCTGGAGCAACGCGCCGGAGAGTCTGCATCAAGTGACCATGTTGTTCAGCGATCGAGGCACGCCCGACGGTTATCGGCACATGGATGGGTTCGGAAGTCATACCTTCAGTCTGATTGATGCCGCCGGGCGGCGAGTCTGGGTGAAATGGCATCTCAAAACCAAGCAAGGCATCAAGAATCTGAGCGCCGCGGAATCCACCCGGCTGGCAGGGTCCGACCCGGACCATGCCCAACGCGACTTGTTTAATGCCATCGCCGACGGCGACTTTCCGAAGTGGGACGTCTCCATTCAAGCGATGACCGAAGAGCAGGCAGTGGCGTGGGAGAAAAAAACCCGTTGGAATCCCTTCGATCTGACGAAAGTCTGGCCGTATGCGGATTTCCCGCGCATTCCGGTGGGGACTCTCGAGTTGAATCGCAATCCAGACAACTACCACGAACACGTCGAGCAGGCCGCCTTCTCCCCCGCCAACATCGTTCCGGGCATGGGTTACAGTCCCGACAAGATGCTGCAGGGACGCTTGTTCGCCTACCACGATGCGCAGCTCTACCGGGTCGGCACCAATCACCAACATTTATCCGTGAATCGTGCGCGCTGCCCGATCCACAACCAACAGCGCGACGGGCTGATGGCGATTTCCAACGGCGGCTCGGCGCAGAACTACGCGAACGTCGCTGCGGGCGGCACGGCGCCGCACGGGCTCGGCAATGGCGACCCCGGTCTCGACCTCAGCGGTGTGGCGGGCCGCTACGATGAACGTGGCGAATCGGATGATTTCACTCAGGCAGGAAATCTGTATCGAGTGATGAAGCCCGACGCGCAGGATCGCCTCACTTCCAACATCGCTGCTGCGATGAAGGACGTCACCGACGACGTCAAGCAGCGGCAACTCGGCCATTTCACGAGAGCGGATTCGGCGTATGGTGCGGCTGTCGCCAGCAAATTGGCGGCTCTGGGAAAGCCCGATGCCGAACCTGCGAAAACTTATTCGGTCGCTAAGGAGGCCTGATCGTCATGAATTCACCGACCACCATCGAACCCGCCGTGCGCGGTTCGCACATCAACATCGGCATTGCTGCCGCCGATCGAGCCGCAATCGCGGGCGGTCTGGCCAAGTTGCTCGCCGATACGTACACCTTGTATTTGACCACTCACAACTTTCATTGGAACGTCACCGGCCCCATGTTCAACACGCTGCATGCGATGTTCATGACGCAGTACACGGAGCTGTGGAACGCGGTGGATCCGGTGGCTGAGCGCATACGCTCATTGGGGCACACGGCGCCAGGATCTTATGCGCAGTTCAGTACCCTGGCATCGATTCCCGATGCGCCCCCCTCGCCGCCGAAAGCTCTCGAGATGGTGCGCATCCTGGTGACGGGGCATGAATCCGTAGCACGCACGGCGCGCAGCGTCTTTCCGCTCGCGGATAAGGCCGGTGACGAGCCCACTGCGGATCTGCTCACGCAGCGCTTGACCGTGCACGAACAGACGGCGTGGATGTTGCGCTCGTTGCTCGAGGAATGAGCGCAACTCCCGAGGCGATGTCAAATCGCCAGGCTGGTCAATAGCCAAAGATTGGCCGCGCTGATGACGATCAAGATCGCCCAGGCGGTGGTTTGCAGCACGACACCGTTGACGTGAGGGCCCATGAGGGCCCTGTTTCCTGTGAGTCTGATCAGAGGATAGATGGCGAAGGGCAATTGGAAACTCAAGACCACTTGACTGACCACCAAGAGTTTTCCCACCCCGCTCTCGCCCAACCAGAGCACGCCGCCCAAGGCCGGGATCAGCGCCAGAGCGCGGGTAATCAGCCGACGCTGCCAGCAGGGTATTTTCAGATCAAGAAATCCCTCCATCACAATCTGTCCTGCGATGGTCCCGGTCAATGTAGAGCTTTGACCGGATGCCAGCAGGGCCACACCGAACAATAGCGAGGCCAGCGAGCCACCCACCAACGGATCGAGCAAATGGTAGGCGTCTTGAATGTCGGTCACGCTGCGATGGCCGGTGCCGTGAAAAGCGGCGGCCGCCAGCATCAAAATCGCTGCATTGACCAACAGGGCGAGGCTCAAGGAAACGACGGTGTCCAGGGTGGATAGGCGGATCGCGTCCCGTTTGCTGCGGGCATCGTCGGCGACGCGCCGCGTTTGTACGATTGAGGAATGCAAATAAAGATTATGCGGCATCACGGTGGCGCCCAGAATACCGATGGCCAACAGCAACCCCGCAGGGTCGTTCAAGGTCGCAGCATGCGGCACGAATCCGCGCACGATGGCAATCCAGTCGAGATGGACCATTGCAAGTTCGATGGCGAAACACACACCGATGGTCACCACCAGCCCGAGCACGATGGCCTCCACCCGGCGAAAGCCCTTGCCCTGCAATCCGAGGACGATCACGGTATCGAAAGCCGTGATTGCCACGCCCCATGCCACGGAGATGCCGAACAGCAGGTGTAGCGCCAGCGCGCTGCCGAGAACCTCGGCCACATCGCATGCCACGATGGCCAGCTCGGCCATGAGCCATAAAAAATGGTTGACCGACGGTCGATAGCGCGCCCGGCACGCCTGTGCTAAGCCCATGCGCGCGGCGAGTCCGAGCCGCAAGCTCAAAGTTTGCAGCAGCGCCGCCGTCAGACTGGCCGCCAACACCACCCAGAGCAAGGCATAGCCGAACTTGGAGCCGGCTTCGATGTCCGTTGCCCAATTGCCCGGATCCATGTAGCCGACGGCCACCAACAGACCTGGTCCGGCCATGCGCAGCACGCGCCGCCAGAGCGGCGATTGCGCCGAGATGAGCACGCTGCCACTGATCTCGGACGGACAAAAGGGAGCGGTGGCGGTGCGCGGAAGCTTGAACAAGACGTGCGTGCCCGGTTGGAATTCAGCTGGCGCGGCGAACGAGCGGCGCCGGCACGCAGCTGTCGGGCTGCCGCGGGCAAGCGCCGCTGCGCGGGCATATGACGCTCGCCGGAAATTCCAGTGCGTCGGCGATCCATGAAATATTGAGCACCCGGGAGGCGGCTCGAATGCTGGCGGCCGCCACGGCGGGGATTACGCCGTCACCGCCCCCTTGCCGGCAGGACTCGGCGACTGCTGCCACCACCCCCTCGCCGTCGAACCCTTGGGCCTCCAGAGCGGGCAGCAAATCGACTCCGACGGACAACACATGCAAGTCGTCCAGCGCATCGCGGGTCAGCAGCGAATGACAACAATACAACCTGGCACGCGGGCCTTCTTGCATCACCGAAATCTGCGACCTCGGTTTCTGCGCGAGTGTCGCGTCCGTATCCCCGTGCAGCAGCCGGAATACCGCCCAACGCGGACAGGGGTCCGACACCAGGCTCATATTGCCCCACGGCAGCGCGATGCCATTACCGCGATAGACGGCTCGCAGATAGCCGGGGGGATACGCGTCGAAAAAATGCCAATGTCGATACGGCGATACGGCCGTCATACGCCGCATCACCAGGGCCGGCGTCACGCCCAACTTGCGACCCGCCGTGATGCTGTGAGCTTCCCGAATCAGAAAGCGGCGAAACGGTACCCGCGGGCACAACAGGGCGCCGGCGAAGAAACTGCATTCGAAATCGCGCCACGCGTACAACACGTCCTGAGCTCCCATGCCGGGGGTGGAAGTCGAAGTCTCGTTGTCGCCCGTGGTCATGGTGCTGTGCGGCGAGATCACCCCATCGCCGTTGTGTAAAACCCGATGGCCGATGAAAAACGCCAATTCGTATTTCAGGCGTTCCTCCTGGTGGCGCAAACGTTGGTTCACCAACACGGTTCCGGGTGCTTCGAAGCGCGAGCGGATCAGACCGCTCTTCTTGCGCGTTGTAGCACCGCGGCTATCGACATCGTCGTCGAACCACTGCACGTCGAGCCCGTGCCGCCGGCAAATTGCCAGCAAGGCGTCGAGGGTCAACGGCATCTCCCGGCCGCCGCACTGCTCGGCTGCGCGCTCGATGTCCGGAAAGTTGTTGTGCCGTGTTTCCTGCCAGACGCGGATCAACAATTGGGCGAATTGTCGTCCGGTCGTGCCGGTTTGCGACAGCAATTCGGGCAACGCATTCTGCAACAGCTCGTTGGAGAACAAGAAAGCGGGCTCCAGAGGCATGGCTTGCAGGCCGCCCCGCTCGCGCGCCCGGGGGGCCACGTCGACGACGGTGTTTTCGTCCAGAAACCAACGCGCGTCCTTACCGAAAATACCCGCCAACATGGCGAGCATCTCGCTCGACGGCATCCGCTTGCCGGTCTCGACCATGCTGAGATAGGACACCGAAGGCGCTCCGGTCACATCGATCTGCACGCACCGTGCCGACAGTTCGTCCAGCGTCAACCCGTTTCGTTTGCGCAACGACCGCAGCTTGGCACCCAAAAAATGACCCTGTCGAATCAGCCCTGCCATGCGTCCCCCGATCGAATAGTCACGTGATGTGAAGTTCACATTGTGAAATTTCTATTGTGCAAATGTTCCTCCTTTTTACTCTACGCTCAGCGCACTTTGCAACCCGCGGTTGCGTGTCATCAACGGCAGGAGATTCAGATGTCTGAGCAGAATTATGCGGAATCGCGATGGAACGGCGTAGAGCGTCCCTACAGCACGTCGGAGGTCGCGAAACTCCGCGGTACCGTGCACATCGAACATTCGCTCGCACGCCTGGGCGCGAACAAATTCTGGGGGCTGTTGCAGAGCCACCCCGTCATCGGGGCGCTCGGCTGCATGAGTGGCAATCAAGCGGTGCAAGCCGTGCAGGCCGGACTGAAAGCGATTTATTGCTCCGGATGGCAGGTAGCGGGCGACGGTAACAGCGCCGGCGACATGTACCCTGATCAGAGCCTCTACCCGGTCGATTCGGTGCCCAAGATGGTCGAACGCATCAACAATGCGTTGCTGCGCACGGACCAGATTCACCACATGAGCGGCAATACGGACATCGATTGGGTCGTCCCCATCATTGCCGATGCCGAAGCTGGTTTCGGCGGCAATCTGAATGCGTTCGAACTGACCAAGGCCATGATCCGTGCGGGCGCGGCGGCCGTGCATTTCGAGGACCAACTATCGTCCGCAAAAAAATGCGGTCACATGGGCGGTAAAGTGCTGGTATCGACGGGCGAGGCCATCAACAAACTGGTCGCCGCCCGGCTGGCGGCTGACGTGCTCGACGTCCCGACGGTGGTCATCGCCCGCACCGATGCCGATGCGGCAGACCTCTTACTGTCTGATCATGATTCCCGCGACACCCCGTTCCTCACCGGCCAACGCTCGGCCGAGGGCTTTTTTTATGTCAAGGCGGGCATCGATCAGGCGATCGCGCGCGGGCTGGCGTACGCGCCGTATTGCGATCTGATCTGGTGTGAAACGTCGAAGCCGGACATGGCACAGGCACGCCGTTTCGCCAGCGCGATCCACGCAAAATACCCGGGCAAGCTGCTCGCCTACAATTGCTCGCCCTCGTTCAACTGGAAAGCGAACCTGAACGAAGCCACGATGAAAACGTGGCGCGAGGAATTGGCCGCGATGGGCTACCGCTTTCAATTCATCACCCTCGCCGGCTGGCATGCGCTGAATCTCTCGATGTTCGAACTAGCCTGCGCCTACCGCGAAAACGGGATGCTCGGCTACTCTCAGTTGCAACAACGCGAGTTCGGCCAGGAGCGCAGCGGCTACCGAGCCACCAAGCATCAGGCATTCGTCGGCACCGGCTATTTCGATGCGGTGCAAACCGTCATCAGTGCGGGCGAGCATGCGACCGGAGCCATGGCCGGAAGTACGGAGAGCGAACAGTTCGCGGCGAGCGATGGCCACCACAACGGGGTAGCCGGCGACGCCCCGCACCGCGTGGTGGCTTGAGCGAGCTCGCTACGGCCAAGGACTGCGCTAATGTCGTGGCCGAACATTTTCGTTCCTACAACGAAGAGTTCGGCCGCATCACCCGGCGCGCCGCGCTCAATTTCCTGGCCGAGGATTGGCAGGGCGCACAGCGCGACGCGATCTCCCGCATCGAGTTGTACGAACAACGCGTCACGCCGTGTGTGGCGGCGGTGGCGGAGATGTTGTCGGTACGCCGCAAAGACCTGCCCTTGTGGGCGGACATCAGAGCGGCCTTCGAAATGCTGGTGGCGCGACGGCCGGACAGCGACTTCTACCGGACTTTTTTCAATTCCGTGAGCCGTGACCTGTTCGCGACGGTCGGTGTGAATACGGCGGTCGAATTTTGCGCCACCACCGTCGGTCGCGCCTCAGGTGCGGTGCCCATTCGGGTTTATCGCGTCGGCGGCTCGCTGACCGGAGCGGTCCGTGAAATCATCGCCGATCTGCCGTTCGGCGCCGCAATCGCCGCTCAAGACGCGGCCGTTCACCAGATCAGCGCAGCGATCGGCCGCTACTTCGAGGGCGGCAGCCACAGCGGCGCGCCCGAGTCGGTGGAATTGATCGAGCCTGTGTTCTACCGCGGCATGCATGCTTTCGCCGTGGGTCGTCTCATCGGCGACAGCTCCATCACGCCGTTGGTCATCGCCTTCACCAATTCGCCCAAAGGCGTTCAGGTGGACGCCGTCATGATGTCGCGCGCGGAAGTCGGCTCGCTGTTCGGCTATGCGCGTTCGTATTTCCATGTGGACCTACCGGTGGTCAGTGCGGCCATCACGCTGCTACGTTCGTTCATGCCGCGCAAGTCGATCGACGAGCTGTACACCGTCCTCGGTCGCGCCAAGCAGGGTAAAACCGAGCGTTATTTCGCGCTTCATCGCCACCTTTCCTCGTCCATCGACAGCTTCGTTCACGCCCCCGGCGACAGGGGTCTGGTCATGATCGTCTTCACGCTGCCGTCTCACGATTTGGTCTTCAAGGTCATTCGCGACCATTTCGGGGCTCCGAAAACCAGCACGCGCGAGGAAGTGATCGAGCGCTATCAATTCGTGTTCCGTCACGACCGGGCAGGCCGCCTGGTCGACGCGCAAGAGTTCAAACGATTGCGCTTACCGCGCGCGCGATTCATGCCCGGACTGGTGGATGAACTATTGAACGATGCCAGTGAAAGCTGCCGTGTGGAGGGGGACGATCTCATCGTCGAGCACTGTTATGTCGAAAGGCGTCTGAGACCGTTGAATTTGTTTCTACGCGAAGCCGAACCCGCCGCGGCCGAAGCGGCCATCATCGACTACGGTGACGCGTTGCGCGACTTGGCCGCCAGCAACGTGTTTCCCGGCGATCTCTTGCTGAAGAACTTCGGTGTCACCAGCCATCGGCGCGTGATCTTCTACGATTACGACGAAATCTGCCTGGTCAGCGAGTGTGTTTTCCGCGATCTTCCGCAGGCCCACAGCGATGAGGAGGAAAACAGCGCGGAGCCGTGGTTTCACTGCGGACCGCGCGACGTGTTCCCCGAACAGTGGCTGCCCTTCTTGTGCATTCCGGCGCCGCTGCACGAAGTCTTTCTAGCGCATCATGCCGAGCTACTCACCGCGAAATGGTGGCGGTCGCAACCTCAGCCGGCCGCCGCGGCCGGTTTTCTATACTCGAATTAGCAAGGCCACCGGAAACTGGCCGAACAGGTCGGCGGGACCCACGCCATCCTGGACGACTGCTTCCGAGAAACAGTTCTTCCAGCTACCCCGTGGCAACGATAGATGGGTGTCTCCCCAATCTCCGTTGACGGACAACGTAAAGCGCGGCACCACCGCGATCAGGTTCTCGCCCCGGCGAAACGCGAGAACGTTGCCGAGGTGAGCGCCCTGCGCCACCAGCGGTTGATACTTGCTGGCGCCGGAGAACTCTTCCGCGCGTTCGCGGCGCAGCGCCATCACGCGCGCGGTCAGCCATAGTTTCGGCAGACCCGAATCCCAATCGCCGAGCACCTCTGCAGCCGACAATGAACGGCAACGGCGCAGCATCGTCAGGCGCAAGTCGAAGTCCACCGGGCGGCGATTATCCGGGTCGACCAAGCTCAAATCCCAGAGCTCCGAACCCTGATAAAAATCCGGTACGCCCGAGACCACCATCTTGATGAGAGTCTGCGACAAGCTGTTGGTGCGGCCGGGCATGATCAGAGGCTCGATGAACGCTTCCAGGCTCGCGATGAATTCCGGTGTCTGGAAGACGCCGCTCACGAAGCCGCGGATGTTTTCCTCGTACCCCGTGTTCGGTTCATGCCAGGAGGTTCGTATTTTCGCCTCGCGGCATGCCTTCAGCATATAGGCCCACGCACGCTCTTCGCTGATGGGCCAGGCACCGATCAGCGTCTGATACAGCAAATATTCCGCATGACGATCCGGAGTACGGTTCTTCCACGCCGGCGCGGTCAATTGCGACCACGAATGCAGCGCTTCGGACCATCGATCGGGTATTTCCGAAAGAACGGATATTCGGGTCCGAACGTCCTCGCTGCGCTTGTTGTCGTGCGTCGAGGTCGCCAACATGTTGTTGGGCCAGCGCTCGCTCAGGTAATGACAGAACTCGTGAAACTTGTCGGCCGAAATGCCGACCAGCGAGGCCTGGGCACCCACCTCGTTACACGATACGAGCCGATCGAAACAGTAGAACGTCGTGTCCTCCACGCCCTTCGCCATGACGGCCGGCGCCAATTGCTGCCATTGCTCGACGAAATTCGCCTCGTCTGCACCGAGGGTGTCCGCGGTGAAAAGCGCCAGGAGAAAATCGAAGGCGACCGAATCGATTCCCGAAGAACCGATGCGGGCGCTTTGAATGGCTTCGGTAAAGATCCGCTTATCGCTGTCGTGCGACGTCTCGGCGGAGCGATAGGTTCGATAGACGGACATGGCAACCGTCACCCGTGCCAGCGCTTCGCGAAGATGTTTGGGGCTGATATCGCGCGTCTGCCAGTTCGCGCGAGCGCAGTCGATGGCCGCCAACGCGAGTCGCTCCAAGTCGGCAGAGAAAGTCGATTCGACGATTCCCCGCTTGGAGTCTCGGACCAGCGCCGCGAAATTGACCGAATGGGCCGTAAAGTCGGAGTACGTGGACGTCAGGGCATCGACCCGCTGATCGTCCATCCAGAGTCGGTTGACCTTGGCGAGAAAATCGTAGCCTACGGTCCCGTCGATCGGCCAATCGTCCATCAATCGTTCGTCGTTTTCGAGAATCTTCTCGACGTAGACGCGCCCGTCGGGCAACAGCGTGCGCAGCCTCTTGAAATAGGTGAGCGGATCGCGCAGCCCGTCCGGGTGATCCACCCGCAGCCCATCCACCTCTCCGCGCGCGATCATGGTCGCAAACCGCGCATGGGTAGCCTCGAAGACTTGGGCCAACTCGGTACGGATGCCGATCAATGAGCTGACGTCGAAGAAGCGCCGATAGTTGGTGAGTTCCCCGTCGAGCTTCCAGCCGTGAACGGCAAAAAACTGCTTTTGCAGCACGGCATCCAATTTGCCGGGGTCGGTGCCCAGCTGATCGATGGCCGATTGCAAGCGGCCGTTTTCACGCGCGCCGGCCAGCAGCTTCTCGGCTCGTGCCGCATGACGCCGATAGTCCGTGGCGTGCTCCGCCGCCGCGGCATGCCCTGCCGCCTGGAGGCGCTCGAGGCCGGCGAAACACGGATCGCTCGCGGCCTCCGGATCGACGCCGGACAATAGCTGACCGAACGATACGCAGCTCAATGGCCACGTCGTGTCGTAATGCTTCAGGCGCGGGCGACCGTCGATGATTTCGATGGTGAGCTCTCCGGCCGCGAGCGCTTCGCCGTACGCGCGCGCCAGCGTGCACAGATGCACACGAAAAGGCATGCCGGAGGATATGCGGATGTCAAAAAAATCGGCATGTTCGCTGAAGGGCCCGTTCGCCAGCACGTCCTCCCACCACGGATTGAACTGCGAAGCCGACATATGATTCGGAACGATGTCCAGGAGAATATCGAGACCGTGGGAGCGAGCATTCGCGACGAAGCGCTCCCAGGCGGGCTCACCGCCCAGATCGTCGCTGATGCGGCTCGGATCGGTGACGTCGTAGCCGTGCTGGCTGCCGGGTGCCGCCTGCAGACACGGCGACAAATAGACGTGACTTACGCCGAGTTCGGCGAGATACGGCAGTATTTTTCCGGCGGCGTCGAGCGGAAATTCCTTGTGTACTTGCAACCGGTAGGTTGCTACCCAGTTACCGCTCATGGCTGAGCACGACGAAGGATCGCGGCGCCATTTCCACGATGCGATTTCGCTTCACGGACTCCCGTTCCAGCGGCAACAAGGGGCGTGCCGTATCCAAGGCAACTTTCCAGCCGGAATGGTACAGCTCGTAAGAGATGCGGAAGGCCACCGGTTCGTGATACGAATTGAGCAGCAATAAAAAATCCTTATCTTGTACGCACAAGCCCTTGCTATCCCGAATTTCCGGCGCCGTCCCGTTCAGAAACATGCCGAGGGTGCGCATCCAGCCGCCGTCCTCCCAATCCTTGGGCTCCATGCGCTTGCCATCCGCCCGGAACCAAACGATGCTTTTTTCCGGATGAACGGCATCCGGGTCGTCGTCGTGGAATGCATACCGGTGCAAACTCGGATGCAGCTTACGGTAGCGATTTACGCGTTGCGTGAAATCCAGAAAGTCGCGGCGCCTTTCGTCCAAATCCCAGTGATTCCACGACAGCTCCGAATCCTGGCAGTAACCGTTGTTGTTGCCGTCTTGTGTGCGGCTCAACTCGTCGCCGCCCGAAATCATCGGGACGCCCTGCGCGAACATCAAAGCGCACCACAAGTTGCGTTTCTGCCGCTCACGCAACTCGACGATCTCCGGATCGTCCGTCGGCCCTTCGACACCGCAGTTCCAGGTGTGGTTGTCGTCGGCCCCGTCTCGGTTGTCTTCACCATTGGCCGCATTGTGTTTTTGTTCGTAGCTGACGAGGTCCTGCAGCGTGAAGCCGTCGTGTGCCGTCACGAAGTTGATGCTCGCCGAGGGCGGTCGGCGGGTGGTTTCATAGAGATCCGCGCTGCCGGCCAACCGGGTGGCGATTTCCGAATGTAACCCCATGTCCCCTTTCCAGAACTTCCGGACGCAGTCACGGTATTTACCGTTCCACTCCATCCACCCCGGAGGAAAGTTACCCACTTGATAGCCGCCCTCACCGAGATCCCAAGGCTCCGCAATGAGTTTGGCGGGTGCGAGCGTCGGATCCTGGTAGATGGTATCGAAGAAGGCGCCCAGATGATCGACGTCCTTCAATTCGCGGGCGAGCGCCGAGGCAAGATCGAACCGGAAGCCATCGACGTGCATTTCCGTGATCCAGTAACGCAGGCTGTCCATCAGAATTTGTATGGCGTGCGGATGCACCATGTTGAGCGTGTTGCCGCAGCCCGTGAAATCCATGTAGTGACGTGGATCCCCGGGCACGGTGCGATAGTAGGCCAGATTATCGATGCCCCGGAACGACAAGGTCGGACCCGCGTGGTTGCCCTCGGCGGTGTGGTTGTAGACCACGTCCAGGATCACTTCGATATCGGCGTTGTGAAAATCCTTGACCATCTGCTTGAATTCGCGGATGACATCTTCGGGGCGATCCGGATTACTGGCGAAGCTCGGTTCGGGAGCGAAGAATCCCAGCGTGTTGTAGCCCCAATAATTTCGCAGACCCCGCTCGATCAAGTGCCGATCATCCAAAAAATAATGCACCGGCATCAGCTCGATGGCGGTGATTCCAAGGGCATGGAGATGCTCGATGATGGGCGGCGATGCGATGCCGGCATACGTGCCCTTCAAATGGTCGGGCACGTCGGGATGCAACATGGTCATGCCACGCACGTGCGCCTCGTAAATGATGGCTTCGTGCGGAAGGTGGGCGGGACGTCTCTCGCCGCTCCAGTCGAATGCGGTGTCCACCACCGCCGCCAGCGGAGCGAAGGCCGCGCTGTCGCGGTGATCGAACGCCAAGTCGCCGCGTGGATCACCGAGGATGTACGCGAAAAGTTCGTCCGCCCATTTCAGCGGACGACCGATCGCCTTGGCATACGGGTCCAGCAGCACTTTGTTCGGATTGAACCGCAAACCCTGCATCGGCTCGTAGGGACCATGAACCCGATATCCGTACAGCTGGCCCGGACCGACGTCCGGCAGGAATATATGCCAGGCACCATTGGTGCGTTCTCGGATGCGAATGCGTCGCTCGAAACTTCCGGAGGGATCGAACAAACACAATTCCACCGACTCGGAACTTTCGGAAAAGAGCGAGAAATTGACTCCATGTCCAGTCCAGGTCGCCCCTCGGGGAAAGGGCGAACCCGGAATCTGGTGGGCGCGATCGTAAGGCGTCGAGGTAGCCGTCACCTAGATCTTAACGCGCAACAGGGGTTGAACCGGCGGACATCGGAACGCTTTTGTGTTCGCCCACCGTGGAGGGCGGCGTGCCCGTCGCCAACGCTTTCGCCAGGCTGAACAATTGCACCAACCGATTACTCTTCGAATCCCAATACTCCGCATGATCGGGCGTCACTTTGAGCAAGACATTCTGCGAAGACTCGGCGCCCTCGGGAAACCAGGCCTGCACCGTCGGCTTCCATAACTCTTTCTTCTTACCCACGTCGGTGACTACTTCCGCCGTGCCCGCCACGCTCACGAAATCGAAATTGTCGGCATCGCTGTAAGAAAGGCAGACGTCCGCATGACTGGACAGCGCCGTGGCAGCCGCTGAATCCGTCTTGGCGAAGAACCACAGCGTGCCGTCGAAATCGCGCTCAATGGTCGTCATCGGCCGGCTTCGCAGCGCGCCACTCCCCTCGTGGGTGGTCAACATGGCGAAGCGATGTTTTTTGATCATGCTCCACAACTTTTTTTGTGTATCGGTATCTTGCATGGAGTTTCCTCATATCTGTGACGCACTCAGAGTCTCTGGTGCGCGGCTGGTAAAACAACGGGTCGGCGAATGCACCGGGTGCAGCCTCTGCAGCCCCATTCCGCTGACACGCCGGCGCACATTATTGATGGTGACCGCGTGTCGTTGGTAGGTGCCCGGCCGCACCGTTTGTCGGTTGCTCACCTAAGCATCTGTAGGATAGGCTGTCATACAAATCCGGCGAAATCCAGTTTCATCACCTCCACCGTCGAGCGGGCTATGACGGACTCTTCGTCGGTCCGTATCACATGCACGGCGACGGGGCTCGAATCGGGCGAGATCAACGGATCACAGCGCACGTTGCGCGCAGCGTCCACGTCGATACCTAGGAAACTCAAGCCGGAACAGATTCGACCCCGGATCGAAGCCGCATTTTCCCCGATGCCGCCGGCGAATACCAACGTATCGACCCCGCCGAGTGACGCCGCGAAGGAGCCGATCCATTTTTTGACTTGATAGCAAAACATGTCGACGGCCTCGGCGGCGCGCACGTCGTCACGCTCATGCAGCAACAGATCGCGGATATCCGAGCTCGTTTCCGACACCCCCAATAGACCCGATTCATAATTCACCATTTTATGGAAGCCGGTAACGTCCATGGACTCCGTCGCCGCCAAAAACGCCACGATGCCGGGATCGAGATCGCCCGACCGCGTGCTCATCATGAGTCCGGCGGTCGGCGTGAACGCCATGCTGGTGTCGATGCATTTGCCGTCGCGTACGGCGGCCAGGCTCGCACCATTGCCGAGATGGGCCAGAATTACCCGGCCCCGTGCGACAGTCGCACCCGCGATGCGGGCCAGTTCGTGCATCAGATACGTGTAGGACAAGCCATGAAACCCGTAGCGCTGAACCCCCTTGGCTTGATAACGGCGCGGAATCGGGAGGATGGTCGCTATGCGCGGCATGCTGCGATGAAATGCCGTGTCGAAACAGGCCACCTGGGGACTATGCGGGTACTGTCTGCCCACGGCCTCGATCAAATGGATCTCGCCCGGAAGATGTTCGGAATCGTAGGGTACGATGCGCTTGAGTTCTTCCATCAGACCGGGGGTCACGCGCTCAGGCTCGGCGTGATTCATGCCATGCACCACACGATGCCCCACGGCACCCAGCGTCGCCAATACAGGACGCGAAGCAAACCACTTCATCAAATGATCGACGGCTGCGGCGTAATCCGCCGCGACGATGGACTCGCGGGTGTGCAACATCGCGCCGGAGTCGCGCGTCCCGACGGTCATCTCTGCAGCTCCCGCACCGATGCGATCGATTTTCCCATCGACCAATTTCGTCACGCAATCCGCAGCATCGTACAGCGCAAAACGAATACTCGACGAGCCGCCGTTAATGGTCAGAACATGCGACATGACGAAAGCTTGCCACATGCCCCGCCACGCCATCGTGCGGGTTCCACGTAGGACAAACGCTGACCCAACGCCGAGCGCCATGTGGGCGCGGAAATGCGCCTACAATGCGCACCGCGTAAATGCGCGGCAATTAGAGGAGCGCTCATGTCGTATTATCATTCCGTCGTTTGGATCGATCATCAAAAGGCAGCGACGTGGCAATTCACGTCGACCGAGGAACAAAGCAAGGTCATCCATGCGCGCGACCAGCATGAGAAGGTTCACAGTCGGAAAAGCACCCACGGCGGGCATAAAAATCCAGCCGATGCGCGGTTTTTTGAGGAGGTTGCGCAGGCATTGGCGGGAACTCATGAGATCTTGATCATCGGGCCCGCGCAAACCAAACATGAACTGGCGAGTTTCTTACGTGACAAGCATGCCCCGCTGGGAAAGGGAATCGTCGCGGTCGAAAATGCGGACCATCCCACCGACGCTGAAGTACTTGCTTATGCTCGACAGCATTTCAAGGCACTGGACCGCATGATGACCCCGGACGCCGCGTCCGGCGCTTAGCAGCTGGTGCGGCGCATAGCGCACAGCGCGTAGCGCCCGAAGATCGCTTGCCCACACTCCCTGCCGTCAGTACCATCGTGCAGGCGGCCGGAGCTACAGGCCGAGTTCCAAAAAAAAGGGGATAGGCGTGAGCATAGGGTCAGAGTTCAAAGAATTCGCGATGAAGGGCAATGTCGTCGATCTGGCGATCGGCGTGATCATCGGTGCCGCCTTCGGAAAAATCGTGTCCTCGTTGGTAGGCGACATTTTCATGCCGGTCGTGGGCAAATTGATGGGCGGATTCAATTTTTCCGACCTCGCAGTGTCCCTCGGACCGGATCCCGCGGGCAAGGAAGTGCTCGTGAAATACGGTGCTTTCTTGCAAACCTGCTTCGACTTCCTCATCATCGCCATCGTCTTGTTCATCGCCATCAAGGGCATCAACAAACTGAAGAAGCCGCCCGTCGTTGCCGTCGCCGCACCGGTGGTGGTCAAGTCGGAAGTGTTGTTGGAAGAAATTCGCGACCTGCTCGCCAGACGCGTTTAATCGGATCCGTCGAAGCGACCGTCACCCGAGCGAACGATACGCATGCACTATCGCCTGGTTCCGACCTCCATCGCCCTGTTGCTGGCAGCCGCGGGTAACTTCGATG
>CAZZXZ010000003.1:0-73027 GCA_964658135.1 uncultured Acetobacteraceae bacterium
AGGCGCGCCGACGGTCGGCGGCGCGTGCCGCCGCGAGGGCGTCCGCGGCCGTCACCGTAATCACGGCATTCAACGACGGATTCAGGCGTTCGATGCGCGCGAGAAAATGCTCGACCAGTTCGACGCTCGATAGCTGTTTGGCAGCCAAGCGGTCGGCAAGCTCGCCGAGGGTCAGTGTGTGCAGCATCGGCGAACCTTCGGCAGCCTTACTCGATGACCCGCGGCACGACATACAGTCCCGCCTGCACATGCGGGGTGTTCAGCTGGTATTTGACGTGTTCATCGGTCTCCGACACCACATCGGGGCGCAAGCGCTGATGCTGGCCGTCGAGCGGATGAGCCATGGGCTCCACCGTGCCGGTGTCGACTCGCGACAAGTCCGCGACCAAAGCGACGATGCTGGACAGGCTCGTCACGTAAATCGGCAGCTCTTCCGCGGTGATCGACAGGCGTGCGAGGTGCGCGATCTTTTCGACGTCTTGACGGGTCAGGCTCATAGGAATGCGTGTCAAAAAAACTGCGATCGAGTGCGCAAAATTAGCTAACGCCGATGATACACGTTGCCTTGTTATATGTCGCATCGATTGTTACATTAGCGCAACTTTTTTAACCCCATCGCGCACTAGAAAAACAAACATGTTCAAACGCCTTAGAGGTTATTTCTCGAATGATCTTTCGATCGATCTCGGGACGGCGAACACGCTGATTTACGTCCGTGAGCGCGGCATCGTCTTGAACGAACCCTCGGTGGTCGCGGTGCAGGATGAGCCGACGCGCGGCGGCAAGATCATCGTCGCCGTGGGGGTCGAGGCGAAGAACATGCTGGGCCGTACGCCCGGCCACATCACCGCGGTGCGCCCCATGAAGGACGGCGTGATCGCGGATTTCACGTACACCGAAAAAATGCTGCAGTACTTCATCAAGAAAGTGCACGGCAACCGGTTCTTGAGTCCGAGCCCGCGCGTCCTCGTCTGTGTGCCGTTCGGGTCAACTCAGGTCGAACGTCGCGCCATCAAGGAGTCTGCCGAGGGCGCCGGCGCCCGCAGCGTCGATATCGTACCCGAACCCATGGCGGCCGCGGTGGGAGCCGGATTGCCGGTCCAAGAAGCGCGCGGCTCGATGGTCCTCGACATCGGCGGCGGGACGTCCGAAGTGGCCGTGATTTCGTTGAACGGCATCGTCTACGCCGCCAGCGTTCGAATCGGCGGCGATAAGTTCGACGAAGCCATCACCAACTATGTGCGCCGCAATTACGGCATCTTAATCGGCGAGGCCACCGCCGAGCGCATCAAGCTCGAAATCGGTTCGGCCTATCCGGGCCAACAGGTGCGCGAGATCTCCGTCAAGGGCCGCAATCTATCCGAAGGCGTGCCGCGCAGCTTCACACTCAACTCCAACGAAATCCTGGAGGCTCTGCAGGAACCGCTGCAAGGCATCGTCGGTGCCGTCAAACAGGCGCTCGAACAGACGCCGCCCGAACTCGGCGCCGACGTGGCCGAACGCGGCATCGTGCTCACCGGCGGCGGCGCGCTGCTTCGCGACGTCGATAAGCTGCTCATGGAAGAAACCGGCCTGCCGGTGGTGGTCGCGGACGATCCGTTGACGTGCGTGGCGCGCGGCGGCGGGCGGATCCTCGAACTCACCGAGGAACACGGGCCGGGCATTTTCGGATTGGAGTGATGCGAGCGACAAGGCCAGCCTTCGCCCATGGTCGCGTTTCGTAACACCGACACCACGGGTCGCACGTCGGGCCTCTTGCTGCGTTGCGTGCTGTACTCGCTGCTGGCGCTCGGCCTCATCGTATTCGACAAGCGCTACGATCGGCTGGGCCAGATCCGCCGGTTCCTGTCCTTGGTCGCCTACCCGCTCGAGGTTGCCGTCGCCAGCCCCTTCGAAGGCTGGGACTGGTTTCGCGAAAGCGTCAACACCCGTGACGCCCTGCGCGCCGACAAGGCGCGACTCGAAGCCGAGCTGCGGCTCGCCAATTTTCGGCTGCAACGCTACGCGGCGCTCGAAGCGGAGAGCCAACGGTTGCGCGCGCTGCGCGACAATACCGTGGATGTCGCCAATAGGTTCGTCATCGGCAACATCATGAATCTGGATCTCGACGCATTTCGCGAGCGTGTATTGGTGGACAAAGGCGCCCGTGACGGCGTCTTCGTGGGTCAGGCGGTGCTCGACGCCGGCGGCGTCTTCGGCCAGGTCGCGCGCGTCGGCCAACTGACCAGCGAGGTCATCCTGGTGAGCGATGCGGCGCATGCCATCCCCGTGCAGATCAATCGCAACGGTCTGCGCACCATTGCCGTCGGCACCGGCGACATGACCCGGCTGAAATTGCCCTATCTATCCACCAGTGCCGACGTGGTCGCCGGCGATCTGTTGGTGACCTCGGGATTGGGTGGCGGTTTTCCTGCCGGTTATCCCGTCGGCACCATTGCCGAGGTCAAGCGCGATTCCTCCCAATCGCTCGCCGATGTCGATGTACGTCCCGCGGCCGCGCTCGACCGCTCGCGCGAGGTGATGTTCGTATGGCTCAAGCCGGACGCCGCAGCAGCGGCCGCCGACGCCATGGTCAAACCGCCCGCCGCCGCAAGCCCAACCCCGCCGAAACCCGGCAAGGCCGCCACCGCGCCGCCGCCGCGGCCACCGGGCAAACATCCATGATGCGTGACAATCGGCTGCGACGTTTACCCATGGCCCTGTCGGCGTTGGTGGCGCTGGCGCTCGCCGTCGTGCCGCTGCCGGCCGCCATCGACGCTTTTCGGCCCGACTTGCTGGTGCTGGTGGTCTTCTACTGGTCGATCGAATCGCCGCGCGCGGGCGGCCTCGGATTGGCGTTCGCGGCGGGGCTCGCTCTCGATGTGGTGCGCGGCGTGGTGTTGGGACAGCACGCCTTGGCGTTGACGCTGACGGCGGCGTGGGCCACGCATCTACGGCTGCGCCTGCGCGTCTTCTCGGTGCTTTCGCAGACGTTGACGATTTTCGCGTTGCTGACCGCTTATCAATTCGTGTTGTTCTGGGTCGACGGCGCCACCGGCAATCCGGTCACCACGTTCAGCCGCTGGCTCGCACCCATCATCGGGGCGTTGATCTGGCCGTTGTTGGCCGGCGCCTTGGGCCGTTTGCAGGACCGCTGAGTAGCAGGGGAACATGATGCTGTTCGATGAATTTTCGCCCTCCAGGACCCGCCGCACGCTGACCGCCGGGAGCCGCACGCTGCGCGCACTGGGCTTGGACGGACCATTGACCGGCGTGCTCACGCTCATCGTGTGCATCGGCATCCTGGTGGTGTACAGCGCGTCCGGACAAAACATCAAGATGGTCGAACATCATCTGGCGAACATCGCCATCGCGGTGATAGCCATGCTCGCCCTCGCCCGCCTGGCGACGCCACAGTATTTGCGGCTGTTTGCACCCATCGCCTATGCGCTCGGCGTGCTGCTGCTCGTCGTCGTCGCGGTGACCGGTCACATCGGCAAGGGCGCCCAGCGCTGGCTCGACGTGGGCTTCATGCGTTTTCAGCCCTCCGAGATCATGAAGCTCGCGGTACCCATGATGTGCGCGTGGTACATGCATGAACGTCCGTTGCCGCCCACCTTCAAGGACCTCTTCGTCATGGCCATCATGATCGGCGTTCCGAGCGCCATGATCGTGGTGCAGCCCGACCTCGGGACCGCGCTGCTGATCGCCTCGTCCGGCCTCATCGTCATGCTGCTCGCCGGCCTGCAGGTTCAAATAATCCTGGTGTCGATTCCGCTGCTCGGCTGCGCAGCTTGGGCGGGCTGGCATTTCATTCATGAATATCAACGTCAGCGCGTGCTCATGTTCTTGAACCCGGAAAACGATCCCTTGGGCGCCGGCTACCACATCATCCAATCCCAGATCGCGATCGGCTCGGGCGGCATCTTCGGCAAGGGCTACATGAACGGCAGCCAGGCACAGCTGGAATTTCTGCCGGAGCGTTCCACCGACTTCATTTTTGCCGTCATCGGCGAGGAGTTCGGTTTGCTCGGTCAGCTGCTCATTCTCACGCTGTACGGCGTGGTGATCGGCCGCGCATTGTATCTGGCGAACCAAGGACAGGACACGTTCGCGCGGCTGACGGGCGGCGCCATCGCCCTGAGTTTTTTCGTCTATGCATTCGTCAATTCAGGGATGGTGAGCGGAATCCTACCCGTGGTCGGGGTACCGCTGCCGCTCATCAGTTACGGGGGCACCTCCATGGTCACTCTACTGGCGGGTTTCGGCATTCTGATGTCGCTGCATTCGCATCGCAAGCTGATCGGCTCGTAGATGACGCGCGCACCACGGCGCCGGCGCGGCAGGTCTCGCTTCGCTGGATGGCTGCTGGCGGGCGCCGTGTGCGCAGGGGCACCGCCCGCCGGCGCGCTCGACGTGCATCGTGACGATGTCGGCGCGTTCATCGCCGAGATCGCGCAGAGGGATTCGCTCGACGAGAATCAATTGCGCAAGTTGCTGGCGGCGGCCAAGAGCCAGCCGGCCATCATCGAGGCCATGGATAGACCGGCCGAAAAGGCCAAGCCCTGGTTCGAGTATCGACCCATTTTTCTCACCGAGCGCCGTATCAACGAGGGCACGGAATTTTGGCTCGCGCACCGCTCCGAGTTGGACCGCGCCAGCGTGGTCTCCGGCGTCGCGCCCGAATACATCGCGGCCATCGTCGGCGTGGAGACCTATTACGGCCGCATGACCGGCTCGTATCGCGTGTTGGATGCCCTGTCGACGCTGGCCTTCGACTATCCGGCCCGGGCGAAATTTTTTCGCGACGAACTCGAACAGTTCATCTTGCTGACCCGCGATGCCGGCCTGGATCCTCTCACCGTGAAGGGTTCCTACGCCGGTGCCATGGGCGCGCCGCAATTCATGCCCTCGAATTACCGCAAGTTCGCGGTCGACGCCAATGCCGACGGACACGTCGATTTGTGGAACAGCTGGGCGGACGTCTGCGCGAGCGTGGGCAACTACCTCAAGGAACATGGCTGGAATGCCGGCGAGCCCGTGCTCAGCGAAGCCGCCGTCGAGGCCGGCAAGGCTGCCGATCTGGACGGCCGCAAACTTGCGCTCGCCGACACGGTCGAGTCGTTGCAGGGCAAGGGGGTCGTTTTCGAGAGTCTTCTGCCCGCCGATGCGCCGGTGGAATTGATCGCGGCGGACGACTCCGATGGGCTTCACTGGCGCGTCGGCTACAATAATTTCTATGTGATCACGCGGTACAACCATAGCGCGCTGTATGCCATGGCCGTCTTCGAACTGGCCACCGCCGTCAAGCAACGTATCCTGCTGCACGATGCGCAAGCCGCGAATGCCGGGTCGCACTCGGGAGCGCCGCCGTGACGGTTTCGCGCCTTCTCGGCGCGTCGCTTGCGATCACGGCCGCGCTGGCCCTGGTAGGCTGCTTCACGCGGCCGGTTCGAACCCCGGTCCCGATCGCGGGCGCCGACCTGCCGCCGAGTATCGTGCCGCAGCCGCCCATGCCCCAAATATCACCTACGGAGGTGCCGGACGCCGTGCCGCGCGTCGAGCCGCGCTCGCGCTACGGCAATCCACCGTTCTACGAGGTATTCGGTAAACGCTACTACGTTCTGTCAGCAAGCGTCGACTACGTGGAGCGCGGCATCGCCTCTTGGTACGGCCCGGGTTTTCATAAGATCCGCACCTCGACCGGCGAGCCCTATGACATGTACGCCATGACCGCCGCGCACAAGACGTTGCCCTTGCCCGCCTACGTACGGGTCACCAACTTGCAGAACGGCCGCAGCATCGTGGTTCGGGTCAACGACCGCGGGCCCTTCGTCGGCAACCGCATCATCGATCTTTCCTACAGCGCCGCCGCCAAGCTAGACATGTTGCGGCATGGCACCGCGATGGTCGAGGTGCGCGCCATCGATCCCGGCGCACCGGCAATCCCCGCCGCAGCGGCAAGCGCAGCCGCCGCGCCCGGCCGCACCGGCTCACTGTTCGTTCAAGCGGGTGCCTTCGCCGACCCGGCCAACGCGTCGCGGCTGGCGGACAAGTTACGCGGCGGAACCTACGGCAACGTCACGGTGAGGAACGACGTGATTGCCGGTCGTGCCATGTATCGGGTGCGCATCGGCCCGGTGCCCGACGTGCCCGAGTTCGATCGCATCGTCGCGGCGCTGGAGCAAGCCGGCGTCCACGATGCTCATCTCGCGTTGAATTAGCGGTTAAACTTTAGTCACACTCATTCAGAAGGTATTGCCATCACCATGTTTCGTTCCTTGTTGAGTTTGGTTCTGTTGGCGGCGTTCGCCGTTCCGGGCCGCGCCGATACGCCGATTCCGAGCGCGCCGACGGTCGATGCGCGTGCCTACATCGTCGTCGACTTCCACACCGACAAGGTGCTCGCCGCGCAGAACGCGGTGGCCAAGTTGGAACCGGCCAGCCTCACGAAACTGATGACCGCCTACATCGTGTTTACCGAATTGAGCACCGGCAAACTGAAGTTGGACGAGCCCGTGACGGTAAGCGAGCATGCATGGCGATCGGAAGGCTCGCGCACCTTCATCGAGCTCGGCAAGCCGGTCTCCGTCGAGCTGTTGATCCTCGGCATGATCGTGCAGTCGGGTAACGACGCCACGATTGCGCTGGCGGAAAAGATCGCCGGCACCGAAGGCACCTTCGTGCAGATGATGAACGACAACGCCAAGCGGCTCGGCATGGTCGGCACGCACTTCGAGAACAGTTCGGGGCTGCCCTCGCCGCAGCACTTCACCACGGCGCGCGACATGTCGCTGCTCGCGGTCGCCTTGATTCGCGACTTCCCGCAGTACTATAAATATTTCTCGGTGCGCGAGTTCGAACACAACGGCATCAAACAGCAGAACCGCAACGGCCTGCTGGGCCGCGACGCCAGCGTCGATGGCTTGAAGACGGGTCACACGGATTCGGCCGGCTTCTGTCTCGTCACCTCGGCGCTGCGCGATGGCATGCGGGTGGTGTCCGTGGTGCTGGGTTCGGGTAGTTTCAAGGGCCGCGAAGATGCCAGTACCGCGCTGCTCAACTACGCGTTCAACTTTTACGACACGAAACTCATCGTCAAGGGCGCCACCAAGGTCGCCTCGACGCCGGTGTGGAAGGCGGCCCAATCATCCATCGATGTCGGCATCAAGGACGACTTGTATGTCACGGTACCGCGCGGTCAGGCCAACGACGTCAAGACGGCGGTCGCCGTGCAGCCGCGCCTGATCGCACCGCTGACCGAGGATTCCGTCGTCGGGCAGCTGCGGGTGCTCATGGGCAGCACCACGCTCGCGACCGTGCCGTTGCGTCCCCTCGCAGCCGATCCGGCGGGCGGCTGGTGGCGGCGCTTGATCGACACCATACGACTCTGGTTCCAGTGAGCGTTCCGCTGCCCATCTGCTATCTGAGCGGCAGCTATGTGCCGCTTGCCGATGCGCACATATCGCCCCTCGACCGCGGCTTTCTGTTCGGCGATGCCGTCTATGAAGTCATACCGGTCTATGGCGGGCGGCCATTTCGCCTGCGTGAGCACTTGGATCGGCTGAATCGCAGCCTTTCCTCCATCCGCATGTCCGCGCCGCGTTCGCATGCCGAATGGGCGACGATATGTCTGCAGCTGATCGCGCAGGCCGGCGGTCAAGATTCCTACATCTACCTGCAGGTGAGCCGCGGCTCGGAACTCGGGCGCAACCACGCCTGGCCCGATGGACTCGCGCCGACGCTCTTCGCGTACGCCACGCCGCTCGATCCGACGCCGGCAAAACTCCTGGAGCAGGGTGTGGCCGCGGTCACCGCGCTCGATATCCGCTGGGCTCGACGCGACATCAAATCGACCGCGTTGCTGGCGAACATCTTGTTGAAAAAACTGAGTGCCGACGTGGGCGCCTTCGAGACCATCATGATCGAAAACGGCGAACTCACCGAGGGCTCGTCCACCACCGTTCACGTGATATCGAAAGGCGTGATCCACACCCCCCCGAACGGCTCGCACATTCTGCCGGGCACGACGCGCGATGTGGTGACCGAACTTGCCATCCGCGAGGATCTGGTCTGCAACAATAGCCGGGTGCCCGAGACATTGCTGCGCTCCGCCGATGAAATTTGGCTGGCATTCGCGACGCGGGGAGTACTGCCGGTCACGCAGCTCGATGGCGAGCCGGTGGGCAACGGCAGGCCCGGGCCGCTGTTCAAACGCATTCGCGCGAGCTTCGACGACTATGTGGAATCTCTGGCGGGAACCGCGCCGCTATGAACGAGCCAACGCTGCAGGTCTTTCCGTGCGAATTTCACATCAAGGTCATGGGCCGGCACGACAGCGACGTGCGCACCCTCACCCGGAGCATCGTCGAGCGCCACGCAGGTCCGGTCGCGGATTCGCTGGTACGCACCCGCACCAGCTCCGACGGTAATTTTCTCGCGCTCACCTACACAGTCACCGCGCAGAGTCGCGCACAATTGGACGACATCTATCGCGAACTGACCGCCTGTAAAGCGGTGCTCATGGCGTTGTGATCGGCCGCGAAGCCCAATTCGCGCAATAGATGCGCCGTCAAACCGTCCGCCGCCTCGCGCACGCTCGCGACCTCGCACAGGTCCGCGAGACGTGTGACGGCGAGACCTCGATAACCGCATACGTTGATGCGCTGGAAAGGTTCGAGATCCGTGGCCACGTTGAGCGCGGCGCCGTGATAACTCGAACCCCGACGTACGCGCAGCCCGATGCTGGCGAGTTTGGCGCCGCCGACATAAACGCCGGGCGCCTCGCGCGAACCGCTCGCTGTCACGCCCAAAGTCCCGACGTAAGCGACGATGGCGTTCTCCAGCGCAACCACCAGCTGTCGTACTCCCAATGCGTGGCGCCGCAGATCGATGAGGGGATAAATCACGAGCTGACCCGGACCGTGATAAGTCACCTGGCCGCCGCGGTCGATGTCGAGTACCGGAATGTCGCCGGCCGCCAGCACGTGCGCGCGGTCGGCGTTCATACCCAGAGTGAAGATGGGTGGATGCTCGACCAACCAGATTTCATCGGCGGTCGCGGGGCCGCGTTCATCCGTGAAGCGTTGCATCGCACGCCACGTGGGCTCGTAGGGCACCAGCCCGAGGTGCCTGATCAGAGGGGCGGCGGTAGCGACTTCGCACCCGGCAAACGGGCGTTGTTCAGCCCGGCGTTGTTGCGCATGAAAGCTTGCTCGGCGCGATAGCTGGAGCGCACCAACGGACCGGACACGCACTCGAGAAATCCCGCCGCGAGCGCCCACTCGCGATAGCGATCGAACTCGTCGGGCGTGACGAATCGTTCGATGTTCAAATGATTTGCCGTGGGCCGCAGATATTGGCCCAGCGTCAAGATATCCACCGCCGCCGTCCGCAGATCCTGCAGCGTGCGCCGAATTTCGTCATCGGTCTCGCCCAACCCGAGCATGAGGCTGGTTTTCGTCAACACGGTGGGTCGATGACTCTTCGCGTGCTCGAGCACGTCCAGCGTCTGTCGATAGCCGGCACGCGGGTCGCGCACCGGATGGGTCAGGCGCTCGACGGTCTCCACGTTCTGGGCGAACACATCCAAACCCGAATCCACCACCGTACGAACGTCCTCGAGCACGCCCTCGAAATCCGGCGTGAGCGCTTCGACCGCCGTACCCGGGGTGCGTAATTTGATCGCGCGGATGGCTGCTGCGTAATGCGCCGCGCCGCCGTCCGGCAGATCATCGCGGTTGACCGACGTCAGGACCACGTACTTGAGCCCCATGAGTTCCACCGAACGCGCCACGTTGTCCGGTTCCTCCGCATCCAGCCAGCCGCGCGGGTTGCCCGTATCGACCGCGCAAAAGCGGCAGGCGCGGGTGCAAACGGCGCCCATCAACATGATGGTGGCGGTGCCGGCGTTCCAACACTCACCGATGTTCGGACACTTCGCCTCTTCGCACACAGTGCTCAACCGGTGCTCGCGCACGATGCTCTTGACGGTCGAAAATTCGGCGCCGGCGGCGAGCGGCGCCCGCAGCCAGGTGGGCTTACGCAACGTGGTCTGCCCCGCCACGGACTGCTTGATGCCGTCCTTGATCGCGGTAAAGCCCTGCGGCGTGATGTATTTCTCTCCGCTCCGAGCGGATCGTTGCTCGTGCGCGATGGGGATGCCTTTGAATTGCGCCATGCCGTCATTGTACTCCAGCAAGCCGTTCGACTTGTACTCCGGCTAGGCGTTCAACGCGGCCAGCCGCTGCGGCGTGCCGACGTCCTCCCAAACTCCCTCGAAAAGCTCGCCGGCACAGGATTTCGCCGCGATCGAGCGCAGCAGTAGCGGTTTTAAGGGAAACGAGCCGTCCGCGCAGCCGGAAAAAAAACTCGGCCGATACACGGCAATGCCGGAAAAAGTGTACCGCGCGGACCCCACGGCGCCGACCTCCGGAGCCGCGGTGCAAAGCCCGTGCTGCAGCCCGAAATCGCCCCGTGCGTGGTGTGGCGGATTGGGCACCAACACGAGGCCCGCATCGTGCGCGGCAGCGAGCGTCAGCCGCGCGAAAGCATAGTTGGTCAGGATGTCGCCGTTGACCACCAAAAACGGCTCCGAACCCAGCATCGGCAGCGCGCGAAAGATGCCTCCCGCGGTCTCCAATGCCTGCGGCGTCTCTTCGCTGTAACGAATGTGCGCGCCATAATGCGCGCCGTCGCCAAGATACTCGCGGATCATCGAGCCCAGCCAGGCTAGGTTGATGACGATACGGTCTATGCCGCATTGCACCAAATGCTCGACATGACGTTCTATCAGCGGCTTTCCCCGCACGCACAGCAGAGGCTTCGGCATCGTGTCGGTGAGCGGCCGCATCCGCTCCCCGCGTCCTGCAGCCAGAATCATTGCGACCCGCGGTCGCTGCGCCGTCTCGCTACTCACGAGCTCGTCCGCTCACATACCGACGCGGCGCTGCGCGGCGGCGAACGACGGGTCGATCCGCGTCGCCACGAAGTCGGCAAACGGTGCAAGCTCGGGATAGGCGCGCGCTGTCGCGCGCACATAGTCGAGCACCCGCGGCAGATCTTTCAAGTAGCCGGGCTTGCCGTCCCGGTAGAACAGCCGCGCGAAGATGCCCAATACCTTGATGTGCCGCTGCAGTCCCATCAGATCGAACCAGCGGATGAACTGAGCCTCATCGTCGGGCAGTCCGAAGCCGGCCCGCAGCAGCTGGTCACGATACCCGAGCAACCAACCGCGGACGCGGGCGGCCGGCCAGACGATGTAACAGTCCTTCAGCAGCGACACGGCATCGTAGGTGACCGGGCCGCGCACCGCGTCTTGAAAATCGAGAATGCCGGGATTGGCGGCGTCGCAGACCAACAAATTGCGCGAATGGTAATCGCGATGCACGAAGGTCGTCGGCTGGGCAAGCGCGGCGTCCACCAACACGGCGAACGAGCGCTTCAACACATCGCGCTCTGGCGCGCCCAGCGTCATGCCCAAATGCCTGCCGAGGAACCATTCGGGCAGCAGTTCCATCTCCCTCAGCAGCAGGGCCTCGTCGTACGGCGCCAGTCGCCGCGCCGCTTCGGCGTCCGTGGTCTGCAGGGTGACCAAGGCGGCCAGCGCATCCGTGTAAAGGCGCTCGACGTCGCGACCGGCAGTCAGTTCATCGAGATATTGGCGCGACCCCAAATCGGACAACAGCAAGAATCCTTGCGCTTCATCCCGGGCCAATACGATGGGGACGTTCAAACCCATGCCGGCCAGGGTGCGCGCCACGCCTATGAACGGCGCCACGGGCTCCATGGCGGGCGGCGCGTCCATGACGATGTAGCTGTCCACGCCGCGCGTAACGCGGAAATACCGGCGAAAACTCGCATCGGCGGATGCCGGTTCGATCCGGCAGCCGGCGAACCCGAGCGTCTCGACCACCCACCGCGTCAATGCCGTCAGGCGGGAATCGCTTGCATCCGCTACACCCATGCTTGACCATTCGCCCACCGCAAATGCGGCGGCACCAGTATACCGATTAAGGCGATTCACTTTGCCCATGGCATTTCACGTCAGAGCCGCATTGGCTGTTGTTTTTTGTTGCGCGGTGACTCTGGTCTGTCATGCGGGGGACATGTGTCCCGCACCACCGAAGCATTCCCCGGCACCCGCCTCGCCGATCGCCGCGTTCGATCATCTCATTCACATCGAGAGCGGGGGCGCGGTGGTCGACGATGCCGGCCACGCCGCGTTGAGCGATCGGGTGACGGTGACGCAGGACGGTCGGACCGTGGCCGCGGATTCGATGAATTACGACTACAACACCGGCAAACTCGACGTCAAGGGCGCGGTCGATTTCGAAGATCCCAAACTGCGCATCAAGAGCGACACCGGCACTTACGACACCGTGGGCGGCGCGGCTTTCGATCAGGCCTTCTTTCAAATCCTCGATCGCAACGGCCGCGGGTTCGCGCGCGAAATGGCGGTGCAGCCGGACGGCAAGGTCCAACTCGACCAAGTTCGCTATACCACCTGTCCGGTGGGCAACGGCGATTGGATGCTGCAAGCCTCGTCGATCGATCTGGATACGGCGCGTCAGGAAGGTATCGGCCGCCACGTCGTGCTGCGTTTCAAGGACGTACCCATTTTCTACACGCCGTACATTTCGTTTCCCTTGGGCGATGACCGCAAAAGCGGCGTGTTGTTTCCCAGTTTCGGGCACTCGACCAGTAACGGCTACCAGCTCGAGGTCCCGTATTACTTCAATTTGGCACCGAATTACGACCTCACGTTGACGCCGGGTGTCCTGTCCGCGCGCGGCGTGCAGCTGGGAGCCGAATTCCGCTTTCTGAACAGCAGTTCACACGGCACCGTCGAAGGCAACTTTCTACCGGACGACCGGCAAACACACTCGGATCGCGATTATTTTCACATCACGGACGTCGCCGATCTGACCCGCGGTCTGCGCTTCGACGCCGATATCGCTAGCGTCAGCGACATCAACTATTTCTCCGATTTCGCCGTGGGCTCGGAGGCGACCAGCGTGACGTATTTGGAACGGCGCGCCGAGGTGTTGTATTACGATGATAGCTGGCGTGTGCGCGGTCAGCTGCAGAATTACCAGACCATTGATTACGATGTCATGGACTACAGCCGGCCCTACTCGCGCGTTCCGCGCATCGAGGCGCAGGGCTTGTTTCCGATCGCGAACACGCCGCTCGAATTCGCGTTGGACGGCGAAGCCACCAACTTTTTGCGCGACGTCGGCCCGAGCGGGGTGCGTGTGATCGCGCAACCGGAGCTGCGTTTGTCGGAACGCGGTGCCGGCTACTTCTTCGAACCTGCCTTGGGCTACCATTTCACCCAGTACGATCTGCATAACGCGGATATGAACGACCCGCTCGCGACCGCGCGCGAACCGAGCACACCCACCCGAGCGTTGCCTTACGGTCGGATTGACACGGGTCTGGTGTTCGAACGCGATGCCGGTTCTTCGGGGCAGCGCAGCCAGACGCTCGAGCCACGCATGGTCTACAGCTACGTGCCCTACCGCAACCAGGACGAACTGCCCGTGTTCGATACCGGATTGCCCGATCTGAATTTGACCGAACTGTTCCGCACCGATCGCTACGTGGGCGGCGATCGCATCGGCGATGCCAATCAAATTGCGTTGGGGCTCACCACCCGGCTGTTCGATCAGGCCTCGGGAGCCCAGTATCTGAGCGCCACCATCGGACAGATCCGTTACTTGTCGATTCCACGCGTGACCTTGCCCGAATGGTATTTGCAGACATTGACCGGCCAGGCACCGGCGGTCTTGCAGCCGCAGAATCCGTTTGGCGTTGCCGGGCAGATCGTCGCCGGCATGCCGCAGACCTATTCACTCGGTCTGCCCGGCCAATTCACCACGGTGCAATCGCGAAAAGCCCAAGTTCTCGTCCCCGGGCAGGTGCAGGAAACGTTCCCCGCCTCGGACATCGTCACGGAAATCTCGCTCGCCGCGTACAAACACCTCAACGTCAATCTGGACTATCAGGTCAACCCCTATACCTGGCAGACCGACAAGACCGAGATCTTGCTGCAATACCACCCGGAACCTTCGATGGTGATGAATCTCGGCTACCGGTTCCAAGACGGCATACTCAAACAATACGATGGGTCTTTTGCATGGCCGATCGCCGGCAACTGGAACACCGTCGGGCGTTGGGTGTATTCCCTCCAGGACCATCAAACCATCGAGCAATTGGCTGGATTCGAGTACAAGAGCTGTTGCTATCGCATCCAGATCGTACAACGTCGGTATCTCTCGAATCGCACCGCCACGGGCAACGGAGGACTCGACACCTCGATTGCTTTACAATTGGAACTCACGGGCCTGAGTTCGGTCGGAAAGCCTGCGGATGCTTTCTTGCAGAAAGAGATTCAAGGCTATGTGGCCCACGACCCGGCCGGCCGGGATGGCGCACCGGCGCCGTAGGACGCGCCGGTGCCGCGGGAAACCGCTCCGGTAGCAGCGTAAGGCCGCCGGTGCCATGCGGGCCGCCGGTCCGGTGAAACAGGCCGTGTTGATTGAGATTTCCACCCATCAGTCGGGAAGCTAGTCGGTTTATGCGCAAAATTGTTGCCGTTTTCATAGGTTTGAGCGTCGCCCTGTGCGCGGTGCCCACGGTCTGGGCGCAGACTCGCGACATTGGCGTCCATGGCGAAATGCTGGATCGCATAGCGGCCATCGTGAACGAGGGGCTGGTCTTGAAGAGCGAACTGGATGCTCAAATCGACGCGGTCACCAAACGTCTGCAGGAACAAAAGGTCGAATTGCCGTCGCAAAGCGTGCTCCGCCAGCAGGTGCTGGACCGCTTGATCGTGCAAGAGATTCAAGCGCAGCGCGCCAAGCGGGTGGGATTGACCATCTCGGACGAACAATTGAACGGCGCCTTGCAGGAGATCGCGCAGCGTAACAAGATTCCTTTCGATCAGCTGCCGACCGCCTTGGAGGCCCAGGGTGTGGATTACAAGCAATATCGCGAATCCATGCGCAAGGAACTGACCTTGAGCACGCTGCGTCAACGCGACGTCATCGCGCACATCAACGTGACGCCGCACGAGTTGGAACAGTTTATCGCCCGTCAGCAGACGGCCGCGGCGAACGACGAATTCAACGTCTCGCACATTTTGTTGTCCTTGCCGGAGGCCGCCACACCGCAACAACTCGACGAGATCACCAAGAAAGCGCAGGACCTGGCCGATCGGGCCAACAAGGGCGAAGATTTTGGTCAGCTGGCCATCGCCAACTCGAACAGTCAGACCGCCTTGGATGGCGGTCAGTTGGGCTGGCGCAAGGGTTCGCAATTACCCGAATTCATTTTACAGTTGGTCACCAAGATGAAGCCGGGCGAGATCAGCACGCCCGTGCGCACCCCGAGCGGTTTTCATATCGTCAAGCTCAACGACCGGCGCGGCGGTGAGAGCCAGGTCATCGTCAATCAAATTCACGTGCGCCACATCCTGCTCAAACCCAACGAACTGGACGACGATGCAACGGTCAGAGAAAAGCTCGGTAAATTGCGCGACCGCATCTTGAAGGGCGAGGATTTCGCCGGCATCGCGTCGGCCACCTCGCAGGATCCGGGTTCCGCACCGGATGGCGGCGATCTGGGCTGGACGGGGCCGGGCACCTTCGTACCGGAGTTCGACAAGGCGATCGCGGATCTCAAGGTGAACGAAATCACCGAGCCGTTCAAGACCCGCTACGGCTGGCACATCGTGCAGATGTTGGGCACCCGCACGTACGACAGTACCGAGGATGTACGCAAACAAAGGGCGTTCGCGGCCATCCGCGAAAGCAAGGCGGACGAAGAGACCGAGCTTTGGCTGCGGCGATTACGCGACGAGGCCTTCGTCGAAATCAAGATGTAGGCGCGGCGGTGTACCTACCGCGGATCATCGTGACGTCTGGCGAACCGGCGGGCATCGGACCGGATGCGTGCGTGGTGTTGGCCCAGGAGAATTGGGCGGCGGACCTCGTGGTGGCCGCCGATGCGTCGTTGCTCGCCTCGACGGCTAGCGCGCTCGGGCTGCCGTTGCGCCTGGTGGCGTACGACCCCTCGAAATCCGGCGCGGCCCACTCGGCAGGGACGTTGACCGTGCTGCACGTGCCGGCCGAGCCCGTGACCGCGGGCATCCTGGATATCCGCAATGCCGCCTACGTCATCAAGATGCTGAATCGGGCGAGCGACGGCTGCATGAACGGCGAATTCGCCGCCATGGTGACCGCGCCGGTACAGAAGAGCACGCTCTTGGATGCGGGTTTCGTTTTTTCCGGGCATACCGAATATCTGGCGCAGCGAACCCGCGCCGCGCTGCCCGTCATGCTGTTGTTGAGCGGCGAATTGCGCGTCGCGCTCGTCACCACGCACCTGGCGCTGGCCGACGTGCCGCGAGCCATCACGCCCGAGCGCTTGCTCGCCACGTTGCGCATCGTGCATACCGACCTGGAACGACATTTCAATTTGGCGAATCCGCGCATCTCGGTGCTCGGTCTCAACCCGCATGCCGGCGAAGCCGGGCATTTGGGGCGCGAAGAGATCGAGGTCATCGCACCCGTGCTCGAACGGTTGCGCGGCGAAGGCATGAACCTGCGCGGCCCTCTGCCGGCCGACACCGCCTTCGCGCCGCAATTCCTCGCCGACGCCGACGTGGTGGTCGCCATGTATCACGACCAAGGCTTGCCGGTCATCAAACACGTGGGCTTCGGCAACGCAGTGAACGTCACCCTTGGGCTGCCCATCTTGCGCACCAGCGTCGATCACGGCACGGCATTGTCCCTGGCACGCACCGGCAAAGCCGATGTGGGCAGCCTGCGCGCGGCTTTGCGCCTCGCGGTAACCCTGGCGAGCGGCGCTACCCAGCGTGCAGGTACGTAAGCGTTTCGGTCAGCATTTTCTGCACGAGGGCGGCGTCATCCGTCGCATCGTCGATGCCATCGCTCCGGTGCCCGGCGAACGTCTCGTCGAAGTGGGCCCGGGGCGGGGCGCGCTGACTTGGAGCCTGTTGGCGCGCGCGGGGCACATGGATGCCATCGAAATCGATCGCGACCTTGCGGCGGCCCTGGAACTCGACGCGCGCGCGGCGGGTCATCTGACCGTGCACATCGAGAACGTCCTGCAAACCGACTTCGCGGCGCTGCGCGGCGCCGGCGCTCCGCTGCGCATCGTCGGCAACCTACCCTACAACATCTCGACGCCGCTGTTGTTCCGGCTGCTGCAACAGCGCGCCGCCATCGGCGACATGCACTTCATGCTGCAGAAAGAAGTGGTGGATCGCATGGCAGCCGCGCCGGGTGGAAAGGAGTACGGGCGGTTGACCGTGATGATCGCCGCTTATGCCGAGGTGCAAGCCCTGTTCGATGTCGGGCCCGGAGCCTTCACGCCCAAGCCCAAGGTATGGTCCGCCATCGTACGGCTGCGCCCCACCCTGCAACCGCGCTTCGCCATCGGCAGCGACGGCGCGCTGCGCGCGTTGGTGAGCGCGGCCTTTTCGCATCGACGCAAGACACTGCGCAATGGCCTGAAAACCCTGCTCACGGGGGCCGATATCGAAGCCTGCGGCATCGATCCGCAGCTGCGTCCGGAGGTATTGTCGCCGGCGCAATTCGGTCTGCTGGCTTCGCGTTATGATCAGCGCACGCACTCCGTTATACTGGAAGCCTAAATGGCCGGTTATGAAAAACTGTTGGTGCTGTTGGATCTGTCGGACGACAGCGAACAGATCGTCGTCGCGGCACGCAATCTGGCCGCCTATTCGAATGCCGCCATCGTCGTGCTCCACGTGGTCGAGTTCGTTCCGGTCGAACCGATGGGCGAATCGCTCATGGCCACGGTGCAGATCGAAGACGACTTGGTGCGCCGCGCACGCGAGAAATTGACCGCGCTGGCGGCGCGCCTCGGACTCGGTGCGGCCAACCTGCGCGTCGAAGTCGGCAACACCAAAACCGAGATCTTGCGCGTGGCTGGAGATGAGCATGCGGATCTAATCGTGGTGGGCAGCCGCGAGCGCCACGGTCTCGCGATTCTGGTGAATTTCACGGAGGATAGGGTTTTGCACGCCGCGCATTGCGACGTGCTGGCAATCCGCTTAAGGTAGCGGTTGCATGGAGACACCCGAGCTGCCGTCTTTGTCTATTCGCGTCGACGTCGAGACGTCTTACGTCGAGGAACAGTCGGACCCCCGCGACAAGCGTTTCGTGTTTTCGTACACCATCACCATTCGCAACGAGGGACAGGTACCGGCGCGCTTGTTGACCCGGCATTGGATCATCACGGACGCCAACGGCAACGTCAAAGAAACGCGCGGCGACGGCGTGGTGGGCGAACAGCCGTACTTGAAACCAGGCCAGGGATTCCGTTACTCGAGCGGCGCCGTGATAGAAACGCCGGTCGGCACCATGCAAGGAAGTTATCAGATGATGGCCGACAACGGCCAACAGTTCGATGCGCCCATCGCACCCTTCCGGCTGGCAATGCCGGGAGTCTTGCACTGACCCGGGCCGTCCATGGCGTTGTATGCCGTCGGGGACATTCAAGGCTGTGACGCCGAACTCGGCGCGCTGTTGAAGGCGCTGAAATTCTCCGTCGATCGGGACCGCATATGGTTCGTCGGCGATCTGGTCAATCGCGGACCCGAGTCCCTGCAGACCCTGCGTCGAATCCGCGCCTTGGGCGATGCCGCTACCGTCACGCTCGGTAATCACGATTTGCACCTTTTGGCCGTTGCGTTCGGCTTTGCCAAGCTGCGCAGCGACGACACGCTAGACTCCATCTTGGAAGCGCCGGATCGCAACGTATTGCTGGAATGGTTGCTCCGCAAGCCGCTGCTCCACGAGGACCCCGAACTCAACCTGTGCTTGATTCACGCCGGCCTGCCTCCGCAATGGGATATGCCCACTGCCCGCGGCTGTGCCCGGGAGTTCGAACAGGCCTTGCGACGCGACCCCCGGCGCCTGTTCGAAGGACTCTACGGCGACGAACCGGATCGCTGGAGCGAGGCGCTGTCGGGTGCGGGTCGGCTGCGTTTCATCGCCAATTGCTTCACGCGGTTGCGTTACGTCGACGGCGACGGACGGCTGGCGTTGCGCGCGAAAGGCGCGCCGAAAAAGGGTCAGGCCAAATCGTTGGTGCCTTGGTTCGATGCGCCGCACGCTCGGTGGCACGGCCAGCGCGTGGTGTTCGGGCATTGGTCCACGCTAGGTTTTTTCTCCAACTCCGATGTCACCAGCCTCGACACCGGTTGCGTGTGGGGCGGTCGACTCACGGCGCTGCGGCTCGACACCTCGGACGCACTCCCGGTTCACGTCGGTTGCCGCAGCTACAGCGTGCCTTAGCCGCATGGGTAGCACCGGAGCCACATGAATATCTCGGCGCCTTTCAATCTGCGCTCCTGGATCGAGCGGAACCGCTCGCAGCTCGTGCCGCCCGTCGGCAATAAACTGCTGTTTCAGGATGGCGAGTTCATCATCATGGCGGTCGGCGGACCGAACTCGCGCAAAGATTTCCACCATGATCCCGGCGAAGAATTCTTCTTTCAATTGGAAGGCGACATCGTGCTGCGCGTGGTTCAAGACGGCATCATCACCGACCTGCCCATACGCGAAGGCGATGTCTTACTGCTGCCGGCAGAAGTGCCCCATTCGCCGCAGCGCCCCGCGGGCAGCGTCGGCATCGTGGTCGAGCGGCGGCGGCGCCCCAACGAGTTGGACGGCTTCTCCTGGTATTGCGAGCACTGCGGCCAGCGTCTGTACCTCGAGCGTATCGCCGTCAGCAACATCGAGACGCAGTTGCCGGCGGTGTTCGCGCGGTTTTTTGGCGATGTCGCACACCGCACCTGCGGGCGCTGCGGCACGGTGATGGCGGCGCCCCACTGAAACATCCCGCAGTCAACGCCGCGCTTGCGCTCGAGTACGATGCGCACGATCCGCTCGCGGGTTTCGCCGCCGAATTTCATCATCCTGTCGATGCCGCCGGCCGCCGATTGACCTATTTGGCTGGGCATTCACTGGGCCTGTCGCCCAAATCGACGGCGAGCTACGTGGCGCAGGAACTGGCCGATTGGCAGCGCCTCGGCGTGCTCGGTCATCACGTGGCGGCCCGCCCGTGGATCGGCTATCACGAAGCGCTCGCCGCGCCGCTCGCGAAGCTGGTCGGCGCCGATGCGACGGAGGTCGTCGCCATGAATTCGCTGACCGTGAACCTGCATTTGATGATGGTCAGTTTTTTTAGACCCGACGGTGAACGAAACTGCGTATTGATCGAAAAATCCGCATTCCCGTCGGATCGCTATGCCGTCGTGTCGCAACTCGAGTGGCATGGCCTCGCGCCGGTACGGCACTTGATCGAAGTGGAACCGCGCCCCGGGGAGCGCTGTTTGCGCACCGAGGATCTGCTCGCGACGCTGGAGCGCCACGGTACCCGCCTCGCCCTGGTGTTGCTGCCGGGGGTGCAGTATTTGACCGGTCAGCGCCTGGATCTCGCGGCCCTCATCGGCGCGGCCCGCGGTGTCGGCGCATGCGTCGGGGTGGATCTGGCGCACGCGATCGGCAACACGCCGCTGCAGCTGCACGATTGGAATGCCGACTTCGCCGTGTGGTGCAGCTACAAGTATTTGAACGCGGGACCGGGCGCGATCGGCGGCTGTTTCGTGCATGGACGTCACGGCACGCAGGCAGCGTTGCCGCGTTTCGCCGGTTGGTGGGGTCAGCGCAAATCGACCCGGTTCGAGATGGGACCTGAATTCGTACCCATTGAGGGCGCCGAAGGCTGGCAGCTCAGCAACCCGCCCATCTTCTCCACGGCTCCTTTGCTCGCTTCGCTGGAGATTTTCGGGCGCGCCGACATGACGCGCCTGCGTGAAAAGTCGCTGCGTTTGACCGGATTTCTTCGCCAGGCCGTCGAGTCGCTGCTGGACGAACGGGTCGAGATCATCACGCCCGCGGAGCCTGCTCAAAGCGGTTGTCAATTGAGTTTGCGGATCGACTTGCCACCCGCCGAGGCGAGACGCTGCCACGACCGCTTGAGCGCCGACGGCGTGATCGGCGATTGGCGCGAGCCGGACATCCTGCGTCTGGCGCCTACCCCGCTCTATAATTCGTTCGGCAACGTCTTTGCTGCCGCCGACAGCTTACGCAGGGCGATCCGCCCATGAGTTCGATGGCCATCATCGGAGCCGGCCCCACGGGCGCGCTGCTCGCCATCTTTTTGCGACAGCGCGGCCTCGACGTCACGGTGTACGAGAGTCGCCAGGATCCAACATCGGGGTCCGGCGAATCCGGCCGATCGATCAATCTGGCGCTGGCGGACCGCGGCATTCATGCGTTGAAACTCGCGGGGGTGTTCGACCACGTTGCCGCAACGTTGGTACCCATGCGTGGAAGACTCATTCACCAACCGGGAGGCGGTGAATCGCTGGCTCTCTACGGTCAACAGCCGAGCGAAGTCATCTACTCCATTTCCAGGCACCTGCTCAATCGCGTGTTGCTCGGCGTGGCACGGGACCGGTACGGCGTCGAGGTCCGCTTCGAACATCGCATCGAAGCGGCCGATTTCGAGCAGCGCACCCTGGAACTACGCGACGTACGCGCGCAACGCACCTACACCCTGCCGATGGATCACGTGCTGGCCACCGATGGCGCGGGCTCGGTGCTGCGCCGCCACATGCAGGCGGCCGGACTGATCGACGTCGTCGAGGCCGATCTCGAACACGGCTACAAGGAATTGTCGATTCCTGCGGATGCGCGAGGAGGCTACCGCCTGGCGCATGACGTGCTGCATGTCTGGCCACGCGGCAATTTCATGTTGATCGCGCTGCCCAATACGGACGGCAGTTTCACGGCCACGCTGTTCTTGGCCAAGCAGGGCCGTGTCAGTTTCGCGTCTCTCGCATCGCCGGCGGCCGTCGCAGAATTTTTCGCGGCGAATTTCGCGGATGTCTACGGCTCGATGCCGGATTGCAGCACCGAGTTTCAACGACATCCCACGGGCTCTCTCGGTACCGTGTATGCGACGCCCTGGCATGTTGAGGATATGGCAACCTTGGTGGGCGATTCTGCGCACGCCATCGTGCCGTTCCATGGACAGGGTATGAATTGCTGCTTCGAGGACTGCGTCGAATTCGCACGCTGCGTGGACCGCAACTCGGCAGGATGGCGGTCGGTATTCGCTGAGTTCTATGCAGCCCGCAAACCGAACGCGGATGCCATCGCAGCCATGGCGCTGGAGAACTATCTGGAGATGCGCGAACGCGTGATCGATCCCAAATTTCAACTGCAGCAGGCGCTCGCGTTGGAATTGGAACGGCGTCACCCGCGGCGCTTCATCCCGCGCTACTCCATGGTGATGTTCCACCATGAGATCGACTATCGCACGGCACGCGAACGCGGCTCGATACAGACCCAGCTGCTCGCGGAGCTTACCGACCGCGCCACGACCTTGGCCGATGTCGATTATTCACGCGCGGCGCACGAAATCGAGCTCAAACTGCCGCCGCTGGAGGCTGCGTCCGCTCCAGGGTGACGAAACTGTAAGCCGCCGTATTCTTGTCGTCGGCAGCATGATGTTCCCGAAACGTCTCGCGCCACCCAGGATCGCGCCAGCCGGAAAAAAATGTATCGCCGTCCGGTACCACCGTGTGAACCACCGTCAGATGCATGCGGCGGGTCGAGGGCAGGCACTGTCGATAGATCTCCGCCCCGCCCACGACCAGGATCACCTCAGCGGCATCCACGGCAGCGTGTGCCGCGCCAAGCGTACGGACCACCGAACAATCGCCCGGATTGAACGCGTCGGATCGCGTGAGTACCAGAGTGGTACGTCCTGGAAGCGACTTACCGATGGAGTCGTAGGTCCTTCGCCCCATCAGAATGGTTCTACCCAACGTCAGCGCCTTGAACCGGCGCAAATCGGCGGATAGATGCCACGGCAGCCGATTACCGCGTCCGATGACGTCGTTTTCAGCAACCGCTACTACGATTTCGAAGGCGGCTGAATCTACAGCCGCCTCGCCGCGTACCTCGCCCGCCGGCCCGTCTTGCCCTGCCATGAGGCCTTATACGCCCCGGCAGCTCGCCCTACCAGCCGTCGCTCATTCGACGGCATCGTCTTAGAACGCGGATGCGAACGTCGGACGCGAAACGTCCAAAGGCATGGATGCCATCTCGGTCACCGCGCCGTGCGAATCGACCGAGCACCGGGCGCGGGCAATGGCTGCACCGGTCTTCGGATCATGAGCTTCCAACGTGAAGGTGTAGTCCGCCGCGTAGAAGGTGGACAAGCCGCTCGATACGCTGCCGGTACCGCCGTGGTAGGCCAGCTTGAACGCCGGAGCGCTGGCGCCCGGTGCCGCGAGGCTCGTGACGAACGCGTGGGCGCAGGCTTTCAATGAAGCCTTTTCCGGAGACGCGCTGGAAATTGCGGGAGATAAAGCGGCGATGGTTGCGGCCGCGAGAAACATTTTACGGATGATCATGGTGGTATTCCTTAAAAGTTAAAAAATACCAACGCCCCGGAACGCAAGATAATGTCCCGTCACCTCCCGGACAAACGAGAAAAAATTTCAACTCGACGATATTCGCTCATGTGTATGCCTTCGCCGACAATCATGCGACGCGACAACTGTTCAATATCCATTGGGTCAGCTCTTGCAGGTCTTCGCGTGCCTTATCTTCGGGTCGATGTAATAGGACGTAGTTCTCATTCGTCGTTAATTCTGCCTCGAATAGTTTCACCAAGCCCCCCGCCACGAATCGGTCCGCGCTCAATCGGGAGGGCACCAGGGCGACACCCACCCCCTGTTCGGCCGCCAGCACCACGGCCGACATGGTGTCGAGCCGCACCAAACGATTCGGTTTGATGGCTGCGATGCCCAAACCGAGCGCCCATCGTTCCCACGCGTCGCGGCGCTCCTCGTGCAACAGCAGCGTCTTGCCATTCAGATCCGCGTACGTGTCGATCGGGTTTTCGAGCAAGAAATCCGGCGAGCACGCGGCGATGAAACTTTGCGCGAATAACTCGTGGACGGTCAGCCCGTCCCATGGACCGGTGCCGACGACGATCGACAGGTCGGCCTCGGGTGGATGGGTCTTGGGCGCGGCAAAAGTCGTCTCGATGCGGATATCCGTCTCTTCGCGTGCCTGCGAGAACGACGACAAACGCGGCAGCAGGAGCTCGTTCGCAAAGAAAGGCGGCACGTTCAGGCGGATGATGGTCCGGCCGTAGCGCACCTGCAGCTGCTCGGTGACCTTTTCGAGCTTGGCGAAGACATCGTTGATGTGTTCGAGGTAGTGCGCACCGGCATCGGTCAAGTTCAGCGTACGCACGCCGCGCTCGAACAGCGCGACCCCCAACTGCTCCTCGAGTGCCTTGATCTGATGGCTGACCGCGGATGGCGTGACGAACAACTCTTCGGCGGCGGCTTTGAAGCTCTGCAGCTTCGCCGCGACCTGAAAAGTTTTGAGAAACTTGAGCGACGGCAAGCGCATAGATTAAACCAGTGCCAAATTGAACAAGGGCATCAACACAACCGCGCCCTCACGGCAACCATCGGAGATAATACACTATCCGATGGAGGCAACATTCGTGCCAGAGGGGTAAACGCTGTAAAAACTGGCTATTGGGGGCAGGCTTCGAACTCGCTGCCACGTTCGCGGGCGTTTCGACTTCGACACGCACGAATCTAGCGCAAAATACTCTACACGATGATGACGACCATTCCATGACACCGACGCACGTCATCACAGGAAGTTTCGGTGCGGGAAAAACCACCGCGATCCGCTCGCTAATGGCACACAAGCCGCACGATGAACTGTGGGTGGTGATTCTCAACGAGTTCACCGACGCAGGCTTGGACGCGCTGAGCGTCGCCCAAGCCGCACAGGGATCTTACGACGTCCGCCTGGTCGCCGGCGGGTGTCTATGCTGTATCGGCGAACTCGAATTCGGTAAACAGCTGCGCAACATACTGAGGAACTTGAAGCCCAGACGTCTGCTCATCGAACCGAGCGGAGCCGGGCATGCCGCCGATATCATCGATGAACTCGCCGTCTACGAAACGCAGCGGGCACTGACTCTCGAGAGCGTGATCTGTCTGGTCGACCCTCTGGATGCCGTACGCATCGAAGCCACTCGGCCGCAGAACGAATGGTCCCAGATCCAATCGGCCGACGTATTGCTGATGTCCAAGCCCGATCTCGCGGACCCACCACAGCGCGCCGCCTTCGAGGCCATCGTCGCGGCGCAATATCCCTGCAAAGGGTATGTCGGCTCGTGCAGCCAAGGCGACCTGCCGTCCGCCGCTCTGCGCGCATATGCACGGACGTCGGAATTTTCCTTGGTACGCAGAGCGGACGGCGTGACAGAACCGCGCACCATCGAGTTTCCGGTGGCCGGGCTGCTCGGCAGCGAGACCCGGCTGGGCCAACTCGGCTTTTGGGCGGTGAGCTGGGTTCTCCCGCGCGAAGTGACGTTCTCGCGCAGCGTCCTCGAACCGCGGCTCACCTGGCTGGTCGACGCCTATCGGACGCTGCTGCGACGCTGCAAAGCGGTGTTTCGTACCGGACCCGGTCCCTCCTGGCAGATCCAGAGTCACGGTCATGGTCTGGCATGCGAGGACAGCGCCTATCGCCGCGACAGCCGCGTTGAGATCGTGCTGACGAGCGATCCCACGGAGGCGTTTCTCGATCATTGGCGCGCCCTGTGGCGCGATGCCGCATTGGCACCCCGTCGGGCGCCATAGCGGGCGTCTCAGCCGCGCGACCGCAGGTCGCGCATCGATTGCAATACCGTGTCCGCCCGGATCGAGGCAATGTCCGCCGACAAGGCATCGGTATAGCGATAGATGAATTCGCCCACGTGCGCATCGCGTTGCCGCGTGAACACGTCGGGATACACCGTCGCCACACGGTCGATGCCGGCCTTGGCGTACTCGGTGAAGCGGTCATGGTTGACGCCGTTCGCCACAATGATCGTGGGCCGCCCGCACGAGGCGCCGAGATGCGCGGCCATGGTGTCGTTGGTGCACACGGCGTCCGCCCCGGCCACCCAATGGAGCAGTTCGAGCAAGGAGGCCTTACCGGCGATGCTTTGCGCGTCGGTTTGCTGCCGGATGGTTTCCGCCATACCGATTTCTGCCGCACTGCCGCCGGCCAGTATCACGGCTGCCGCATTGGTTTGCCGATATCGATGTATGAACTCGATCCAGCGCTGCGCGGGCCAGCGTTTGCTACGCGTGTTGGCGCCGACGAAACACAAAATGTAAGGTCCGGCGTGCGGCGCTTTGAACGGGTGCTCGATACCGGGACGAGCGCCCGGATAGCGTTGTCCACAGATCCACGCCGCGAACTCGCCGTTGAATACGAACTCGTGTGCGCCGGCGGCGGAGCCGCTGAACACTTTCTGGTACAACGCGTCGGAGGCCGCGTTCCAACTCGCATGCGCGTACGTATTGGCCGAGCCGATGCCGAGCCGCGGAGCGGCCGCCAGCATGCATAGATCGTCGAGCAGCAAAGGTCGCGTACGCGCCGGCGCGATGACGATTTCGAAACCCTTTTCCCGCAACCGACGCCAAATCTGCAAGCGATAGTCGGCGGACTCGAGATAGCGTTTCTTGTCGAGCCAGAGGGCGTCGTCGACGCCCTGCGCATCGAGCGCCGTGAACAACTCCTTCCAAGCGAGGTTCCCCAACAGCGTGATGGCATGGCCCTGCCATCGCGCGGAATTTTTATACATGCCGAGCTGGTTCCTGAACAGCAGGTAATCGCCGATGTCGTCCAGTCTGACGATGAGCAATCGCTTCTCGACGGGATGCGGCGCGGCGAGCGAACGCTGGAGCAGCCGCCACTCGTTGAAATACCTCAGTATCTGCCGGCCCTCTTTGTTCGAGCGGTATCTGCGCAGCAGCAACGACGCCCGGCGTAGAGCGATCACAGCGTCATCAGCGAAAGATCAAAAAGATCAGACCGACCTTGCAGGCCAACGCGACGACTATGGCCAAACGCTGACCCCAGCCGCGCTTTTCGAAGTCGGACACTCTCATCAAGCCACGCTCCTGCTAAAGTCACCATGAGCCGAGCAAAAGGTTATACAGAATGACGATCACCGGTGGTTGTTTATGCAGGGCGGTCCGCTACGAGAGCACGGCGGCGCCCATCGTGACGCGAGTCTGTTGGTGTCGCCTGTGCCAGTATCTGGGCGCGGGCAGCGGCACGGTGAACACCTGCTTTGCCGTCGATTCTTTTACCGTTCGCGGCGACACTCACGGCTATCGCAGCGTCGCGGACAGCGGCAATTCGATGCATCGGCGCTTCTGTCCCCTGTGCGGTACGCATCTGTTCAGCGAAACCGATGCGCGTCCGCAGCTTATTTTCGTGCGTGCAGGCTCGCTCGACGATCCAGAAATCGTCAAACCCGCCATCACCATATGGGCCGCGGCCGCGCCGACTTGGGCGTGTTTCGATACGGCGTTGCCGGTAGTGGCTAAGCAGCCTGCGCCTGCTGCGTAATCTGGGCGACCGGCATGAGCGCAGCCTTCATACTTCTAGGCTGTCGATGAGCCGGGTATTGCCGAGGCGCGCGGCGGCCACGATCACCTTGGGTTCGCCCGCTTCGGGCGTCCCGAGGTCCGACTGCCGCCGTATGGCGACGTAGTCGGGGTGCCAACCCCGACCTTTCAAGGCGTCGACGGCGCCGAGCTCCAGCGCACGCCAATCGGTTCGGCCGGACACGACCTCGGCCCGCAGGCGGCGCAATGCGCGCGCGAGTTCGGCGGCCTCGAGACGTTCCGCGGCGCTCAAATAGCCGTTACGCGAGGAGAGCGCGAGTCCGTCGGCATCGCGAATCGTGTCGGCACCGACGATTTCGATCGGCAAGGAAAATTGCCGCGTCATGCGCTCGATGATCAATAGCTGCTGATAATCCTTCTTACCGAAGATCGCGACGCTCGGTTGCACGATGTTGAATAGTTTGAGAACCACGGTGCCCACACCCGTGAAAAATCCGCGCCGGAAGTGTCCCTCCAGAGTGTCGGCAAGCTCGGTGGGGGGCTGGACTTTATAAATCTGGGGCTCCGGATAGATCTCCTGCGCACTGGGTGAAAAAACGATGTCGCAACCTCCGCTCGCCAGCAGTTCGCAGTCGCGCTGCAAGGTACGCGGATAGGTCTCGAAGTCTTCGTGCGGCGCGAACTGCAGGGGGTTTACGAAAATGCTGGCGACCACGAGTCCGTCGCGGCGGCGCGCCGTGTTCACCAGCGACAGATGTCCCGCATGCAAATTGCCCATGGTGGGGATGAAATGGATGGCGCGCCGTCCCGCCAGTGCGACGCGCAACTCGGCGATCGAATGAATGACCTGCATGAACGAACGCTCAGAACGCGTGCAGCGAATCGTCGGGAAAGCGGCTCGCCTTGACGTCCACCACATACCGACGCACCGCCCCTTCGATGCCGTCGCTCGCGTCGAGAAAATTACGTACGAACCGTGGCCGCTTACCTGAGGCAAGACCGAGCAGGTCGTGCAGGACGAGGACTTGCCCGCTGCAAGCGACGCCCGCGCCGATACCGATGAGCGGCACCGGCAGCCGCGCCGTCAAGTCGCGGGCGAGCGTGGCGGGTATCATCTCCACCAAGACCAATCCCGCACCGGCAGCGACCAGTTCATCGGCCTGTGCGCAAAGCAGCGTTGCGGCATCTTGATCCCGTCCTTGCACCCGATAGCCGCCCAGCGCATGCACGGATTGCGGCGTGAATCCCAGGTGGGCGCAGACCGGGATGCCCCGCTCGGCCAGCAGCCTGACGATGGGCGCCGTCCATCCACCGCCCTCGAGTTTCACCATTTGGGCACCCGCCTGCATGAGACGGACCGCATTGTGTACCGCGCGAGCAGCCGATTCCTGATAGCTGCCGAACGGCAAGTCGGCAATCAACCAGGCCGTCTGCTTGACGCGCGCGACGCATTCGGTGTGATAAACCATCGCCTCCATCGATACCGACAAGGTGGTGGCATGACCTTGCAAAACCATCCCGAGCGAATCGCCGACCAGCAGCACGTCCACCCCGGCCGCTTCCAGCACCTGCGCGAAGATCGCGTCGTAACAGGTGAGCATGGCGATCTTTTCGCCCGCCGCATGCATGTCGCGCAGGCGCACCAACGTTACGGGCTTTCGATTCATCATTCGCAGCGCAATCCATGCAATCTCGTGCCGGTATTTTACCTTATAGATCAAATACAATGCAGCGTTCCGTCCCGTCGCCGGTTTTGACCTGACAGGGGCGTCGCCGACCGACCAAGGAGACATCACATGATCCGTCGCATCAAAGCGGGTTTGAGTGCCGGCACGAAGGCCGACGACGCGGCCCAAGTCCGCAAGACCGTCGAAGACATTCTCGGGGCCATCGAAACACGCGGCAGCGCGGCGGTGCGCGACTATTCGGAGAGATTCGATGGCTGGTCGCCGCCGCGGTTCCGCCTTTCGAGCGACGAGATCGACGATTGCATTCGTAGTCTGCCCGTGAGCACGATAGAGGACATCAAATTTGCGCAGACGCAGATACGGAACTTCGCGCTGGCGCAACGCGACTGCATCAAGGATCTCGAGATCGAGACGTTGCCGGGGGTCGTGCTCGGACATCGGAACATCCCCGTCAGCAGCGTGGGATGTTACGTCCCGGGCGGTCGCTATCCCATGGTCGCCTCCGCGCACATGAGTGTCGTCACCGCCAAGGCCGCCGGGGTGAAGCGCATCGTCGCCAGCGCACCGCCATTCGGCGGCCGACCGCATCCCGCCATCGTGACCGCCATGCATCTCGGCGGCGCCGATGAAATTTATGCGCTCGGCGGCGTGCAGGCCATCGGCGCCATGGCGTTGGGCACTGACGATGTCGCTGCGGTCGACGTCATCGTGGGTCCTGGTAACGCCTACGTGGCGGAAGCAAAACGGCAACTTTTTGGGCGCGTCGGCATCGATCTGCTGGCTGGCCCCACCGAGACGCTGATCATCGCGGACTCGAGTTGCGATGCTGAGATGGCGGCAGTGGACTTGATCGGTCAAGCCGAGCATGGCCCCGGCAGCCCGGCCATACTGTTGACGGATTGCGCGCGGCTCGCGGCGGAGGTGCCGCAGGCCATCGACGCGCTGCTCGGGTGGCTGCCCACCGCCGACGTGGCGCGTATCGCTTGGCAAAACTGCGGCGAGATCATCCTGGTCGACACCCTGGAGGAACTGGTACGGGAAGGCGACCGGATCGCATCGGAACACGTCCAAGTGCTCACCCGCGATCCGGATTATTTCTTGCGGCACCTGACGAATTTCGGCGCCTTGTTTTTAGGGCCGCGTACCAATGTCTCCTTCGGCGACAAGGTGATCGGCACCAACCATACGCTGCCGACCCTGCGCGCCGCACGCTACACGGGCGGTCTCTGGGTGGGAAAATTCCTCAAGACCTGTACGTATCAGCGCGTGACCACCGACGCGGCCAGCGCGTTGATCGGCGCATACGGGTCGCGGCTTTGCGAACTGGAAGGCTTCGCGGGTCACAAGGAACAGGCGGATTTGCGCGTCCGCCGATACGGCCTGGGTACGCCGGTCGGCGATGCGGTCGGTTAATCCCGTCGCCGTCGTGACCGGGGGCACCGGCGGCATCGGCGCGGCAATCTGCAACCGACTCGCCGCGGCGGGCTTCGCCGTCGCGGTGGGGTATCACCGATCGGCAGACGCGGCGCAGACCCTGGCAGCGTCGCTGCCGGGGCCGGGCCACCTGGCCGTGAGCACCCCGGTGACCGACAGCGCGGCGCTGCGGGTCATGGCCGCGACGCTCACCGCCCAGCATGGCCGTTGCGACGTGCTTGTCAACTGTGCGGGAACCACCCGCTTCGTGGCGCACGGCGACCTCGAAGGACTGGACGATGCGTTGATCGATGAGATCTTCGCCACCAACGTGCGCGGCAGCTTCGCCGCCGTGCGTGCGCTGTTGCCACTTCTGAAATCGAGCACCCAGTTGGGCGGTGGCGTCGTCGTCAACGTGTCGTCCATTGCCGCTCGTACCGCGATGGGCAGCAACGTCATGTACTGCGCGTCGAAGGCGGCGCTGGACAGCATGACCCAGTCGTTGGCACGCGCGCTGGCCCCGGCGGTGCGTGTGGTCTCGGTGGCGCCCGGGCTGGTCGGCACGGATTTCGTCAAATCGCTCGATCTGCGTTGGCGCGACGAACAAATGGCACGTACTCCGCTCGGCCGTCTGGCGAGACCTGAAGAAGTGGCCACGGCGGTGGTGGCGCTCGTGCAAGACCTGACGTTCACCACAGGTTGCATCCTTCCGGTCGACGGCGGCCGCCCGCTCAACTAAGTCCGCCCGGCCGGCGCCGTTACATCTGTTTGAAGCGCTCCGTGAAGTTGCGGCTGAGCGGCAGCACGTCCGCATGGTTGCGCAGATGAATATGTGCGCGTCCCAGCAAGTCGCGTTCGATGCGCTCGACCGCCGATAAATTCACGATGATGCTGCGATGGACTTGTACGAACTGCTGTGGATTTAATTGATTGAGCAATTCCTTCAACGGAATACGTGCCAGGTGACGACCCGTGGCCGTGACCGCCTCGGTATATTTTTCGCTGGACCGGCAATAGACCAGCTCGTTGACGGCAATCAAGCGCGTGGTGTCACCCAGGCGCACGGTGAGCCAGGCGAGCGTCGCCGGCGCCGGCGGGCGTAGCAACAGCGCACTCAATGCAGCCGCGTCGAGCACGCCCGCCGGGGTGTGCCGCAGCCGGGCGACGCACTGCGCGAGGCGCGCATCGCTCACCGGTTTGAGGAGATAATCCACGGCTGCTGCGTCGAATGCGCTCACGGCATACTCGTCGTGCGCCGTCACGAAGACGATGCGGGTGGATCCCGCTAGGCGCGCCACTTGAACTCCGTCGAGCCCGGGCATACGAATGTCTAGAAACGCGAACGTCGGTCGCCGCTCGGCGATGACGGCGGCGGCCTCGAGACCGTTGCCCACCACGGCGACGATGTCGAGCTGCGGCCAGGCGCGCTGCAACCGCTCGCTGAGGTCCGCGGCGAGCCGTGGCTCATCGTCGGCGATCAGCGCCGTACTCACGAGGTGACACCGCGGCTGCCTGCGCTGAGCGGCTGCATGGGAATGCGCAGCTCGGCGATGACGCCCTGGCGCGGGTGAGGTTGCAAGCTCAGACGACCCGCAGCGCCATACAGACTGGCGAGACGGGCGCGTACGTTCGACAAACCGACGCCTTCCGGCCGCGCGCCGCGCATGCCGACCCCCGTGTCGGTCACCCGCAACACCAGCATGTCGTCGACGCGCTGCGCCTCGACGCTGATGTCGCCGCCCTCGAGCGCCGGTTCTATGCCATGTTTGATGGCATTTTCCACCAAGGGTTGCAGCAGCAACGAGGGCAACTGCAGCTCACTCAGACTCGCGGAGATGGTCACGCGGCTGCGCAATCGGGGACCCAACCGGATCGAGGCGATGACGAGCAGGGATTCGATCAACTCTTGCTCGTCGGCGAGGCGATAGTGCGCCGTGCGGCTGCGGCGCAACGTGCCGCGCAGGTAACGGATCAGATGTTCCAGCATTTGCCTGCCGAGCGCCGGATCGTGTTCGATGGCACTTTGGACATGAGCCAAGGTATTGAACAAGAAATGCGGTTCGATCTGCGCCTGCAATAGGGCAAGTTCCGCCACCGCCTGCGAGCGGCTGGCCTCGGCGCGTTGGCGGCTTTCGATTTCCAATTCCAGGCGCAGTTTCGCGGCCCGCTCCGCGTTGGTGATGAAAACGGTGGCCGACGCGGCGAACAGCAGCGAGATGCTGATGGACTTCCATTGGTGCAAGGGATCCGCGGTGAAGGCGCCGACGAAATCGAAATAGCCGAACAAGACCGCCGCCTTGCCGCCCAAAAAAATGCCGGCCGGTACGGCAATGATCAGGGCCGGCAGGAGGCCGAGGCGGTCGTCGCTGAGCGTGCGTAGCGCTTCGAGCATTCCCCAGATGGAAAATCCGATGGCGTTGCTCACCAGCAACTCCCAATACCAGGCCGACGTCGAGTCCTGCATCAGCGTGAGCGCCGCCGCAATCATCGAGCTCACCACGCAGACCATGCAAGCCGTCGCCCAATGACGCGACCGAATCGGTGCTCGCCCCTTCATAGATAGTAGTCCACCAACAACTGCCAGGTCTGGCGTTCGGTGTCGGCCCCGTAATCCGACGTGGTGGTGCCGGCGGCATCCTGCCAGCGCAGCGCCAGATCGAAGGCGACCCAATGATGCCGCACCTCGACGTACGGCAATCGACTGTGATCGGCCAAGTCCAGCCGCCAAAACGCCGTCAGATCCCAATGCCTGATGAGGACATCCGCCCAGCTGGCATACAAAAAGAGGTTCGATCGCGTCGGCAAGTCCTGCTGTTGATCCAGGTACTCGCGGTATCGCCCGTAGTCCGCCGGATCGCCTCGTTGCACCCCCGACCAGCGCTGCGCACTTAGACCTGCGCCGTTGTATTCGTACTCGACGGTCAGCGAGAGTTTGTTGGTGGCCGTGTAAGTGAGGCCCGTGGCGGCACGCGCTCGCCAGGTGCTGGTTTGCGGCTGATCGAGCGCCTGGGCGTACAGCGACGTCGCGCGGCCGCTCGAGACCTCGGCATACACGATCGTGGACTGACCGATCAAACCGGTCGTGTTCAAGCCGACTTGTGTTGGGTGGCCGTCGGCGCCGAACACCAACCATTGCGGCGTCCATTTCGCCGCCAACCGTTGACTCACCGACACGAGCCAACGGCCCGTCGCATTGGTGGCCCCCCAGTCCGGCGCGAGCGCCGCGGTGCTGGTGTGCTGCGTGAGCCGCGGCGCGTAAAGCACCGTCAGCGCACCGCTGTCCCACAAGACCTCGCCGCGCGCCATGACCGTGCCGAGCCGATTGTCGCGCAAACTGTTGGGATCGAGCGAGACCACCGAGCGTACCGCGTCGGCGCGAAAGTAATCGGTCGGGTTGTAGCCGAACGCCACGCCCTGACGCCCGTTGATCCGGCCGCCGTCCAACACTACGTTCGCATCCGGTTGCCAGCTCACGTAAGCCTCCTTCAGGGTACCGACCGCCGCGCTGGCAGCGGGGTTCTGCGACCACGCCGTGTCCAGCCGTTCGGCGAGCACCGCACGCAAGCCCGCCGCCAACGCCGCATCGTAGCGCGCATCCAGGGACACCCGCTCGGTCTCGCTCTCGCCGCCCGACGTCTGCGCCGCCGCCGCGTCGCCTTCGACCGTCAGGGAGCTGAACCCGCTCTTTGCCGCCGCATCGGCGGGCGCGCCCGGCAGCGACAATGCCGCCGCATCCGACTCGTCGTCCGAGCCGATTCGGGTCTGCGCGCCCGCCCGCCCGGCAACCGCCAGGCTGACCAACGATCCGAGCACGTACAGTCTCATGCCGAGGCCCATCGCTACTCCGGTTTGAAGCGTGCGAGATAGTCACGCTGCAGCCAGCTGTCCGGAACGTCGCGCTGCGCATAGTTCGAATAACGCATGATGGTGACCCACTGACGATCCAAGCCGTCGATGATCACCGTCTCGGTCGGACGGTCCGCACCGAGTTTGCGTTCGTAGTGCCGATAGTAAGCGGTTTTCAACAACTGCCCGCTGTCGGCATAAAACTTCGCTTTCACGGGATGCGCATTGACGGTATCGATCCAGATCTCCAACCAGTCGTAGGTCACGTCCTTGGCCGCCGCCTCGAGCTTGAGTCGATGACAATGGCGCAGCTGCTGTTCGCCATCCGCGACGTCCTCATCGTCCACCAAGCGCGCGTGATAATCCTTCGCCAAGTTGACCGTCACCACATCGCCGTTGGCCGCCTGACCCAGCAGGCGCTGGCGCGGAGATATGCGCACGCTGGCCTGGCTCGAGGGATCGTAGAACCAGAGGTCGTTGCCGCTCTTCAGCATCAGTTTGTTGGCATCGCGCGCCGGCGCGACGAAGCGGATCAAATTACGATACTGCCCGTTCGCAGGATCGGCTTTTGCGTAGATCTGTAGGCTGTCGATATCGGTTTGATGCCCGTCGTGATATTCGATCATCGTCGTCGTCAGCCCGAACGAACCGCTTGGATTTCGTACCGCGTCGCTCGCGGCGAGGATTTTCTGGGCATCGTCCTGGTCATCTTGGCGGGCATCGGGGCCCGCGGCGTGCGCACTGCCGAGCGCACCGACGGTCAGCAGGATTGCGCACAGGCGCTGCCGTAACCGACGCTCGACCCATCGTTCACACATGACGCAATGCCTCCACCACCTGCAGATGCGCGGCACGGCCGGCGGGCCACCATGCCGACAGCACCGCTACCAGTATCAGCGCAATCGAGGTGCCGACCAGCAAGGACGTCTCACCCCACACCCGCAAATGCAGCGGAATCGGATTGATCCGGCCCGGCGGAGTCCAGGTCGCGCCACTGTGATTGATGAGGGTCGCCAGGCCCAGAGCGGCAAGCACGCCCGCCAGCGCACCCAGCACACCCAGCAGCAACCCCTCGGCCATGAATAACGCACGGATTCCCGAACGGCGTAAGCCGATGGCTCGCAGCGTGCCGATTTCCACCGTGCGCTCCACCACCGCAGCGTTCATGGTATTGCCCACGGTGAACAAGACGATGGCGCCGATCAACAACGCAATGAAACCGAAAATGGCATTGAACAATCCGATGGTCTGCCCATAGGAGGGATTCAGCGTGCGAAAATCGTACACCGCCAACGGGCGATCCCGCAGGCTGTGCGACAACAGGTACTCGAGCCGGGCCGCGGCAAGCGGGATCTGAGCCGTGTGATGGAGTTGCATGACGATGGCGGTCACCTCGGGCGCGGCCTTGCCGTACAGCAAGCGCTGTGCCTGGGACAAATGCAGTCCCACGTAGACATCGTCGTATTGTTTGACGCCCTGCGGCTCGGCTTTGATGACTTTGAGTCGCGCCACGTTGGGCGCACCGTTGGTGGTCGCGGCCAGCAGCTCGAGTTCGGGCGCGGCGTCGCGGCCCTGCGCGGCGCCGGCCGGCGGCGGTACGTCGGCCGCGGCCAATGCACCGACATCGCTTGGCAGCTCGGCACCCGTGGCGGGCGCCTTGGGCTGCGGCGCCGGACAGTCGGCCACCCGCAGCGCTCGGCACAATTGCAGCACGCGGGCGACGCCGGTGCCGATGACCGTCGACTCCGCGCTGCTGCCCGTCAACACCAACCGCTCCGGCTTGTCCGGAAAACCGTAGTCGTTCCACGTGCGCATGGCGTTCTGATCCGCCACCACCACGCCGCTGGCCATGACGGTGCGCGAGGCACCTGCCGCAAAGTTACCGGCAATGCCGCCGAACTCCAGCGTCGGCGTAATCACCGTCACCAAGGGCGCCAGCACCGGATCGTCTTTGAGCATCGCGATGATATGGGCGTAGTCGGCGATCCCATAGGCGGTCGGATCGCCGCTGCCGTAAAGAAGGTAGTCACGATTCTGCAGCTGCAGGTGCCCATCCCCGCGTACGTAGCCGTTTTGCAGGCCATACACGATGTTCTGCACGTAGCCGCCGAACAATAACGTGCAGACTGCGCCGAGCATCATGGCGAACAAGGTCGCAAGCGACCGGCGGCGGTTACGCATCAGGTTACGCAGGGCTAGACCCCAGGTAGTCATCGTGATTCTCCCGCGTCGGTCTTGCGCTGCACCGAGACGATGCGACCGTCGCGTAGGAACGCCGCGTCGTCGGCGGCGGCCAGCACCTTCGGATCGTGGGACGAGAACACGAACGACACGTGGAATTCGCGCTGCATGTTGCGCATCAACTCGATGATGGCGGCGCCCGTCTGACTATCCAGGTTGGCGGTGGGCTCATCGGCCAACACCAATTGCGGCGCGGTGGCGAGAGCTCGCGCAACGGCGACTCGCTGCCGCTGCCCGCCCGACAGCTGGCCGGGACGATGCCGAGCATGCTGCGAGAGACCCACCGCCTCGAGCAGTTCCTCGACACGGCGTCGGCGCGCGGCCGCGGGAGTGCGCGTCAGGACCAAGGGATATTCGATATTTTCGTAGGCCGTCAACACCGGCATCAGATTGAAGTTTTGGAATATGAAGCCGATGTGCCGAAGACGGAAATCGGTACGCTCGTTGTCGCTGAGCGCGGCCACCGATCGACCGTTCAAGACGATGTCGCCCGCATCCGGCTCGTCGATGCAGCCGATCAAGTTCAGCAGCGTCGTCTTGCCGCTCCCGGATGCGCCCGACAGCACCGTGAAACACTGCGCGCGAATCTCCAGCGTGACATCGATCAGCGCCGGCACGTCGACCCGGTCGAGGCGGTAGGTTTTCGACACCCGGGTAATGGTCGCCACATTCATGAAGAGTCCTCATCGGTACCAACCTGAGGGTACTCTAGAGGCGATCGCACGCACGCGCTCGGACATGCGACGAAAGGTCGTGGGGCCGGATGAAGCGTATTGGTACTAGACCCGCATTCCTTCCGCATGACCCTCGGCGGTTGCTGCGAGCAAGGTGCGCGGCGCCCGGCAGTCGCCGATCTCTGCGCACGACAAGCCCGCCGCGAGCAGAGGAGCCCGCAATTCAGAGCGCGGTGCCCGCGGTGTCGAGTAGACGGCCAGCGCAACCTCGTCGATCGTGCCGACTTGGCCCGTGTGCACGTTGCGGCAAGCGACGCGGGCGTTCTCCAAATCGCTGTGTGCCGAGATTTCGCAAAGCGGGATGATGTCGATGCCTTGCTGGGCGAGACGCCGCGAGATGCCGAGCCCGGTGACCAGGGGAACATCGGCGGCGATCCGATCGCGCGGCGTCACGATGACCGTGCGATCGTACAGCCGGTGGAGGAGCTCGGCGAGGGCGTAGGTCCCCTCGGTATGGTCCATATCGAAGAGCACCGCCGTACCGCTCTGCCGCCGGGTCAAACCCGACAATTCCCGGGTCGCGGTACGCGCATCGAGCAACAATCCCTCTTCTCGCCACTGTTCCGGCAAGCCGTACGGCCAGATCATCGTCGCACCGCCGGCCAGTATCGCGTGATGAGGATTCGTTGCCAGGACCTCGTCGGGACCGGCGCGAACTCCGAGCTCGACGATGACGCCGTAGCGACGCGCCTGGGTCCACTGAAAGTCGTACACGCTGGAGAGCGAGTCGCCGCCGGGCAACAGCGAATGCAGCCGCGTGCTGCCGCCCACCTCGCCGTTGGCGCCGAACAACGTCACATGGTGCCCGCGTGCCGCCGCGGTCCAGGCGGCCTCCAAACCCGCCACGCCGGCCCCCACCACGACGATTCGCCGGGCGCGCCCGACGTGCCTGGGTTGCCAGTCCACCTCATCCGCCTGGGCGACTCGGGGATTGTTATCGCAAGCGAGCGGCGCGCCGTCGGCAATCTGTCCCCAGCAGGTATTGCAGGAGACGCAATAGCGGATGTCGCTCTCCCGGCCCGTGGCCGCCTTGATCGGCCATGCCGGATCGGTCACCAAGGATCGGCCCAGGCCGATCAGTTCGGCTTCGCCACGCCCGACGATGCCATCGGCCTCGGCGGGATCGGTGATGAGGCCCAATGCCATGACGGGCACGCCGTGGGCATGCGGACGCAGCTGCTGTATCAGAGGCATCCACGCGCCGCGCGGCCAGTGGCGGTCCGGCACATGCCAGTCCAGAGTGCGTGAATGCGCTCCCTGGCAGAACGTCACGTAGTCGACCTCATTGCCACGAGTCAGCAGCGCGGTCGATTCAGCCGCCTGGGCAGCATCGATCCCATCCTGCATCCCGTCATCACCCGGAATCTTGATACCGATCAAAAATCGGTTGCTGCAGGCCGAGCGGATGGCGGCCACGGTTTCGGTCAGAAAACGCATGCGCCCCGCCAGATCGCCGCCGAATTCGTCGTCGCGTCGATTGGAGCGAGACGCCATGAATTGGTGGAACAAATGGCCGTGTCCCGCGGACAGTTCCACCCCCGAAAATCCGCAGCGCTCGAGGCGCGCCGACGATTGCCCGAAATCGTCGATCATGCGCAGAATTTCGTCACGCGTCAGGGCGCGTGGTACCGTCCACGACAAGTCATCGGGCAACGCCGAAACGCCGATCGCATCGGGATTTCTGCCACGCTCGTGCCGGCCCCGCCCAGAATCTTGAATTTGGCCGAGCAGACGGCAGTCATGAGCCTCCACGGCGGCCGACCACCGCTGCAGCCAGCCGACATGATCGTCATTCCAGACACGGACGTAATGGCCCCGCGTTTGTATACGCGCCGTATTGAGCGGTTCGCTGATGACCATGGCGGCACCTCCCTGCGCGCGGTTGGCGTAATACTGAATCATCTCGGCGGTCGGGGTCTGATCGAACACCCGGCGCGTCGTCATGGCGGTGTGCACGATTCGATTGCGTAACTGCAGCCGACCGCTACGCCACGGCGACAGCAGAGCCGGATACAGCGCGGTCGGCAGGGCGCTCATCGATTCGCGGCGGGCCGCAGCAACGTCGCCATCAGTAGTCCGGCCATCACGACGGCCGGGACGATGACCAGCGAGAAGCTGTCGCGCCACCCGACGTGCGCGACCGTGAGCGCCGTCAGCAGCGGGAAGATGACGAATCCCAAACTGATGCTCGCCGTGCCGGCAAGGGCCGCCGCCGCTGCACGCAACGGCTCAGGATAGCGCTCGAGTAGTGCCGTCAGCATGATGGAACTCGCGCCGTAGAAAAAAATTGTCGTGATGCTGAACGCAAACGTATCTTGCCGCACCGAATGCGGCAGCCAAATCGTGCCGAGTAGCGCGGCGGCCGCGACCAGCAGCCACAGCACCACCGTTGCCATCCGGCCGAGCAAAAATTCGCTGACCAGTGCGGCGCCCACGTAGCCGATCATGCCCACCGCGTACGACAGTCCCACAATTTGCGTGGCGGTGGCCGCATCGTAACCACGAGTCTGCTGGAAGAAAGTAGGCAGATAGAAGCTGGTGCCACCGACCGCCCCTCCATAGAGCACGAACGCCGCGGCGAACGTCAGGGTCGCACGCAAGTAGTCGGGGCCGAGCAGTGTCTTGACCGGCGAACGCGGGACGCCCGCAGCCGGCACACCGGTCGGGGCGACCTTAACGGTTCTCGGCAAACCCCAGTAGATCAAGATACTGAGGGGAACCACCGCGAACGCGACCAGGAACGTAGCTCGCCAACCGTAGGTGCGCATGAGCGGTACGGCGATCAGGGACGCGGTAAACCAACCGAGCGGATAACCGCATTGTTGCAACGCGATCAGGAGGGCCCGTCCGCGCACGGGGCAATTCGAGGCGAGGTGGGCACCGGCAACGGGGATGATGACGGCACTCAAGCCGAAACCGAGCACGCGCGCCACGCTGAACAGCAACGCCGTGGGAGCCAGCGCCTGCAAGCCGACGAACACCGCAGATCCAGCCACGGCCATGGCTAGCAGCGCCGGTGCGCCCACTCGCGGCACGAGCGACGCAAGGGCCGGAACCGCCACGATGGCGAACGCAAAGGAGGCCGAGATCATTAGGCCGACGGCGCTCAGACCGATGTGCAGGTCGCTCATCACCCCGGGGACTGCATAGCCGAACATGGACTGATCCATGTTCGACAGCGTCGAAGCAATCAAGGTCACCACCAAGATTCGCCAGGGCATATGGGAGCTCACGGTTTGGCGGTGCCCAGGAAGCCGGAACTTAGAACGGCGGCATAAATAGCGATGACCCAAACGTACGACCGCAGCATATGTCTTTTGAGCACACCTTCCCGCTGCGGCGTGGACCCGGCTGCCACGATCGCGCCGAACGCCACGAATACCGGCGCAAATGACAGCTCCAACGCCAGCGCGAACAAGCAGATCGCGCCGTACAGCGCCAGCTTGCCAAGCAACCATCCCGGCATGGGCAGCCGCCCGGTGTAGCCGGCCACCGCGAGAGCACCGAAGGCGACAACCCCGGCGATCTGGCATGCGATATCGAGCATTTTCCACGGCCTCGCCTTGGGCGTGCCGCCGCACACCATGGCGGTGACGACGGCCGTCAACCACACCAGGCTGGCGATCCATACCAGCATCAGCACGCCATGCGGCACGGGCAAAAGTCCTTGCAAGTAAACCAGTTGAAATCCCACCGGCATCATCAACACGAAGCACACCCGCGGGAACCTATCGATCACCATTCCCAAGCTAATGATCGCACTGCGCTCGGCGACCGAGCGCGCGCTGTCGATGAAACGCAATCCGGCCAAAAACACACCGATGTCCGTACCGATCCAGAACACCATCAGCAAAATGTGCAGGTACGCCCACCAATGAAGGGAATCCATGCGCGCGTCCTACGGTAGATTGCGGGATCGCGTGGGTCGCTGCTCGGAGTTCACCGAACGCATCAGATTGTCGATCGCCGTGACTCGCATGGCGGCAAGCGCGGCCTTCTCCGACTCGTTGGGCTGGTAGCTCTCGATCGCCGCGGTCAACCGCAAACCCAGCGATTCGGCCGCCCGCTCCATGATAAACAGCCGTTCGCGGAGCACGCTTTGCTCGGCCGCAAGTTCGAGCACCATGGTGACCAGGTGGTCGACGGCGTCGGATTCGAAGAATGCCTGGCGTTTCATCGGATCAGCGTTTCCACGCACCGAACCCGAACCACTGCAGACTGGCGCTCAAGCGGCCCGTGTCGCCGTCGATGCGTTGCGGCGATCGAATGGCCTCGACAAATGCCGGCTCGGGAACATAGGAATATTGCGGAACGACGCATTGAAAATGATCGGCGGGTGCGAAGCCGCCCTGCGTCAACAACTCCTCGGGTTTCTGATCCCGGAAGGCACGATAGTAAGGCTCCATATTGTAATAAGAGTCCCAGTCGAGATAGAACTGATCGTAGGGATTCAATGCACCGTTTGGCGGTAACTCCATGTTGATGAGCATTCCACCGGGCCGCAGCACCCGATACGCCTCTTTGATGAAACGTTTGATGTCCCGCACCGACAGTTCGTGGAGAAACATCGAGGTGAAGACGACGTCGAACGAGGCGTCTGCATACTTGAGCGCGGTCGCATCCATCTGTTTGAAATGGACCGGCAGCCCGAGACTTTCCGCCCGACCATGGCCGTAGGTGACGGCCGACGCGGAGACGTCGATGGCATGCACGTTCGCCTGTGGAAAGGTTTTGGCCCAAGCCGCCGAGTTGTGCCCCACCGTCGCGCCGCAGTCCAAAATATCCTTGGGATGGAAATCGGGGTACCGGAACTTCACGAAGTTCGACATGGAGAGGCCGATGTCGTCCAGGTCGGCGCCCATGAAACCGGCGGAGAACACCGCGAGGCCATTGTCGTAAACCGCTCCCGCCTGCGGCGACGGCGATGACGCGTAGCCGCCGGGCATCAAGTGCACGGGTATGGCGGCGACGTTCTCGGGCATCTCGAGCGTGGGGTCCAGCTCCAAGCTGCCGCCCGCCGAACCGCTCAATTCGCGAATGGTGCTCTCCAAATGCGGCAGCGCTTCCGCCACGCTCGGGATGACGGATCGCCACACCATTTCCTGTGCGTTGCACCGCACGGAACTGTAGAACTTGAAACTCTGATTGGACCGCATGGCTTCGTGGACTTCGTCTTGATTGCCGGGCTCCCGACCGTGCTCGCGGATGAAGGCGGGCAGCACGGTGTTCTGGTACGACTCGCGCATCCCCGCCGCCATCTCATTGAGAATATAGCTGCGCAGTTGCGAGACAAAATCCTGGCGGGCGACAACGTCGCGTCCCACGCTCAGTTTCAATTGATGCTTCAGTTCGAGGGGCATGAAAGAACCTCCGGTGACAGAATTCTAAACTTAATGGGGCTCCTCCCCACCTGAGACATTAAGCGATTCCGCAGTGATGTAACCCGCCGACTTCGAACACAGGAACGCGACGGCGTCTGCCGTGTCCGACGCCAAGCCGACGCGCTGCAGCGGGATCCGCTGCGCCATCGCGCTCAGATAATCTTCGACGGTAACTCCGAGTTTCTCCGCGAAATAGGTGTTCTGCCAGGCGCCTAGTCCGGTGGTAACGTGGTTCGGACAGACATTGTTGACCGTGATGGCGAACTTACCGAGTTCGATGGCCACCGAACGCACGAGACCGACCAGTGCATGCTTAGACGCGCAATAAGCGGCCGCAAAAGGAAAGCCTGACTTGGCGGCCTGACTGGCGATGTTGACGATGCGCCCTCCCTCGGGTTGGTTCTTCATGATCCGGGCAGCGGCCTGGATGCCGTTGAAACAACCGGTTAAATTGACGTCGATGACGTTGCGCCAATCTGTGTCGGACACCTCGAAAATCGGCTTCATGAGGTAACCGACGCCCGCGTTGTTGATCCAGATATTCAGCGCGCCGAGTTCCCGCCTGGCGAACTCGGCCAGCGCACCGACGGCTGCCGACAGCCGCACGTCGCACTCGAACGTCAGCACGCGCACACCGGTGTCGGCGCTGATTTCGCGCGCGAGTTCGCGCATGACGGAGGCCGTCCCCAGCATCCCGTTGGACTCGCCCGCACCCTCGGCGTTCCCGCCGATATCGGCTAGCACGATGCTCGCGCCGCCCGCCGCGAGGCGACGTGCGATCGCTTCACCGAGACCGCCACGACGGCCTGCGCCGGTGACCACCGCCACTTGACCGCGGAACTCCACTGGCGTTTCGACGCGCTTAGAATTTGTAGTTGACGCGAGCATCCCAAAAACCGGGCGTGTTGTAGTACTTGTTGCCAAACAGGTATGCGGTGCCCCAGTTTTTCATGGTGCAGTTTCTGCACTCCAGCGTCAAAGTCAGGGGTAGCCGGTTGGTGCTCGCACTGACGCCCAGATCGAGCGTGGTGTACGCACTGTCCGCGCCGGCATCGAGTCCTTGCGTACCGACGTTCTGACTGCCGGTCCATTGCACTCCAATATTCGGAACGACCTGGTAGTCGCCGACGGCCCAAGTGTACGCACCGTGGAAAGACGCATTGGCGTGCGGTGTGTAGGAAGGGGTCGCCAGGTTGCCGAAGGCATCCACGATACCGCTCCCGCATGAAGGATTGGCCAAACCCGGCGCCGCACGGCAGGAGGCCTGCTGCGACGCCACGGTAACGCTCGGATTGTAGTATTCGGCATTCATCAAGCCGACGTTCAAGGTCAACGTCAAGGGATCGATGGGGCGCCAGGTCAATTCCGTTTCCAACCCGTAGGCATCGAAGTCGGCCGCATTCGATGTCACGAAAGAGGATGCCGTTGCGAGGTCGGACAGCAACTGGTAGGACTTGACGTCCTCATAGAAGACACTGGCATTGAACCGTAGCCGGCGATCCAGCCATTCGGAACGGGTGCCGACTTCGTAGGACCAGGCCGTTTCGGGCCCGAAGTTATTGAAGGTGGCGGCGGAGAACGCGAGGCCATTCCAGCCGCCGCCCTGAAACCCCCGCGTCGCCGACGCGTACACCATCAGCTCCGGATCGATCTTGTATTCGAGTGCCACGCGTGGCGTGAATTCTTTCGCAACCAGTTTCGTCGCGTAGCCCACCGCTTGAATATCGGCGGTTGTAAACCCAGCGCCCGCTGCCGTGGTATTGGGCGCAGCTTCCAGCGACTTTCGTTCGTCGGTATAGCGTCCGCCCACGGTCAACGTCAGCGCCCGGGTTATTGCATAGTCGCCCTGCGCATAGATGGCGGCGGATTTGGTTTCATTGATGGTCGTCTCATCGCCGAGGAAGTAGGGAAAGTAGGGCACGCCGAAGGCAGCGCCCAAATTAGCGACCGCGCCATAATCGTTGTTGTTTTTCTCAAACAAATAGAAGGCGCCGGCGGTGTAGTTCAACCGACCGGCAAGGTCGCCGGTCCATTTGATTTCTTGAGAGTACTGTTGGTTCTTGAGGTCCTCGGCCAGCGCAAATTGTCCCACCGCGCCCTGATCGTAGGGCACGGATGGGCCGAATGCCGTATCGGGGAAGTCGATTGCCAGCAGCTGCTTGAGTCCACGGTAACCGGTGATGAGGTTCAGGGTCCCGGCCTCGAAGCCGATTTTCAAATTCGACATCGCGCCCCAGCTATTCACCTCGACCCCCTGACCCAGACGGCCCTTCGAGCCAGTGAGGTATTGCGCCAGCGCGCCGCCTTCGGTGCTGAATCCGCTGTAAGCAATGCGATCGCTGCCGTTGACTCCGCCATTCGGCGTGGGTGTATTGAGCGCACTGGCGGCGTTGTTCTGACTCCAGTCTATGGATACATCCCAGGACACGTTGCTATATGCCGCCGGTAAGAAGCGGACTGCTTCGCGAGCGCCATAATCCTTGGTCTTGTTCAGCGCGCGACCAGTGGTCAGATCCTCCGCATAGCCATCATCGTTGATGACGAAGGCCGCAAAGCGGGTCAAGATTTGATCGTTGACGGGCACGTCGACGTACCCATTGCCGAAGGTCCGGCCGTAGGCACCGTAGCCGAACTCGACATCACCGCCAAATTTCTCCTGCGGCTTCTGCAGCGAGACGACCACCGATCCGCCGGTCGAGTTACGACCGAACAGAGTACCTTGCGGGCCGCGCAGCACTTGTACCTGATCGACGCCGAACAGGGCGAAATTATTGGCATTTTGCCGGCCGATGTAGATGTCGTCGATGTAGGTGCCGACCTGGGGCTCGAAGGTCGGAAAGGATTGGGTCTGGCCGAGACCGCGAATGTAGTACACGTTGGCCGAGCCGAGACCCACATTGTTCGTCGCCACGAAATTCGGAACCACGCGTGCAATGTCGAGCGTGGAACTGATTTGCTGGTCTTTGATAGCCTCGGCTGAGAAGCTGCTCACCGTGAGCGGGACGTCTTGCAGGTTCTGCGCGCGGCGCTGCGCGGTCACCACCACGTCGTCCAATGTCCCGGCGGCGGAATCTTTGGCAGCCAGGGTATCTGTCCCCGATTCTGCGTTGGCGCCGTAGGCCAACATTAGGCATGACAGTGCACAGACCAGTCGCACACGATGGATTGCACACAAACTCATATCAACATCCCTCCGAGTGAAACTTTAAAGAATCCCTGACCGATTGCGGACCGTGGATTTGCATTTCGCGTCGATTAGCTCTTACAGTGCCGGCCCTTGATGCAGTGCCGCCAGTTGTACTGCGCCTGCCTACGGTCCAAAGCTCGGGAGAATTCATGTCGATCGTCATCGTGCTGTTCAATTTGAAAACCGGCGTTTCACATTCCGAATACGAAGCCTGGGCGCGGGGCACCGATCTACCCATCGTCAATGCGCTCGCTTCCGTCGAACGGTTCAGCATTCTCAAGGCCACCGGACGGCTGGACGGAGGAAAATCGCCATACGAATACATCGAGATTCTGGAGCTGCATTCCCTGGCGGCACTCGGCGAGGACGCCAAATCGGACACCATGCGCAAAGTCGCCGGAGAATTCCAAAGATTCGCAGACGGCCCGGTTTTCATCACGACGGAATCGCTGCAGTCATAGGCGAAAATACGAACCAATTTATCTTTCCCTAAAGGCATTTAAACGGGTGTGGCGAACACACCACTCCATAAAACCTAGTAAACATCTGTCATTTTCCCGATAGTGTGTTTTAAGTACCTTTCTGTCAAGCTTTTAAACGGGTTGTAGCGTAAGCGGTCAAAACCGTGGAAGTGTTCCTGAGGAGATGGTGCGTGTCGGTACGAGATCGATTGGATTTTTTGAGTCAAACGTGGTCCAAGACACGGCCCGACATCGACAACCAGCCCTGGCAGATATGGGGGCGGGCCACGCGGCTGCAGGAGCTTTTCTTGCGGGCGGTCGGCCCCGTGCTGCGCCGCCATCGCCTGACTTTCTCGGAATTCGAAACGCTTGGGGCGTTGGTGCTCGCGGGAAAACCACATCGCGCCAATCCTACGCAGATCTCCCAATTCAATTTATTGACGTCCGGTGGCCTCGCCAATCAGCTGGGCAGAATGGAACGGGACGGCCTGATATCACGCGAACAGGATTCGGTCGACAAACGCAGCGTGGTGGTGCAACTGACGGCGAAAGGATTGAATCGTTTCAACGAAGCCGTGCTCGAAGAGAATAAAATCGAGCATGAGCTGCTGATCGCATTGAATGCAGAGGAGCGCGTGATTCTCGCCGTATTACTGCGCAAGTTGTTGTTGTCGATCGATGAAGATCGTTTCGGGGCGCCGTAGCTCGTTACGATCGCGCGCCGCCCACCGCGCGTGACGCGTCACGCCTCACGCCTCACGATGGCGAGTTCGGAACCATCCGCTGATACTCAATCGATCAACGCGGGTAGGCAGCACCGCGTGCTCCAGACCCTCCGTCATGAAGCACACGAGACGTCCCGAGAACGGCTCGACATCGCGGTGACCTCCGTCGGCACCGAACACCCTGAGTTCGCCGCCATCCCCCGGCATCCAGGTTTCATTGAGATACAGGACCAAGGACACTCGCCGGTTGTCGCGGCCGCGTAACTGATCGAGGTGCCGCGCATATCCTGCGCCGGGCGGGTATAGAGCATAATGACATTCGACATCGAACAACCCGAGGAACCCGGCACGGTTCAGATCGAGCCGCAGCAACTCGATTTGATCGAGCAGCCTGCGCTCGGGATCGAACAATGGCGTGCCGAGCCAGCACGTCGAATCCCCGCGAATGTCGTCACGTTTGCGCAGCAGTTCATCGGCGCCCACGCGCGCGGCCGTGAAGTTCCCGTCGCATCGGCGCTGTTCGGCGCATTGCCACAGTGAGCGAACCTGCATTGGCTGCAAAAACCCATCCTCGACCGCCACACCCTGCGCGAGGATTTTATCCGCCAGTCCTTCCATCGCGCAGCACCCGGGAATGGATTACCGCGTCAACGGCCGCGGCGCTGCGCCGCACCGCGTTTGGCTTTGAGGCCGCGCTGCGTAATGCCCTTTTTGCGCACGCTGCCCCTTTTGCTCTTGCCGGTCTTGCCGGCAGAATTCTTTGCGCGCTCGTTGAAAGTCTTCTGCAACGGTTTTTTGGCGACGCCTTTGGTGGCCCGCGACGCCGTCTTCTTCTTGCGCGGTTTTTTTCGCGCCACGAGCATGCTGCCGCGGCATTTTACCGCACCGCAACGGCACGCGAAGATTTCGTCGACGTTCGGTGGGTCGTCGGGATCGCGCTGAATCTGATAATCGTAGGCGAGTTCTTCGCCGGGTTCGATGGTACGAACCGCTTCGACGTAGATGCGTTTGTCCTGCGACGCACTCTCACAATTCGGATCGCAGCCATGATTGATGTAGCGCGCATCGTTACCGCCCACCCCGCCGTCGATGACGGTCTTCGAATCGACCGTGAACAAAAAGGTGTGGTTGTCGTCGGGCTGCTTGTTCTCGTAACGCGCATCCGCCTCCTCGTGGCTCACCCGGTCGCCGATGTATTCCATGATCGTCGTCCCCTTGCGGATCCGGCGCAGCGCAAACACCCCGTAACCGTGGACGGGAGAGTGGCGTACTTCGATCATGGGGGGGCGCGCGGGCTTCTTCATACGATCCTATCGGCAATGGTTTATCGAGAGCGGGTCAGGCTCGGGGCTCAAACGGCGATTGGAGCTTTGATGGCCGCGTGATATTCATAGTTCTGAATGTCGAAATCGTCAAACGAATAATCGAACAAGCTCGGCGGACGACGGGCGATGGCCAAGCGGGGTAACGAATACGGAGTTCTCGACAGCTGGAGATCCGCCTGCTGCAAATGATTGAGATACAGATGGCAGTCGCCCCCGGTCCAGACGAAATCCCCCACCTCGAAGCCGCATTGCTGGGCGACCATGTGGGTTAGCAACGCATACGAGGCTATATTGAACGGCACGCCCAACAAGGCGTCGGCGCTGCGCTGATACAGCTGACAGGACAGCCGGTTGGCAGCGACGTAGAACTGAAACAGGGCATGGCAGGGCAACAGCGCCATCTGGTCGAGCTCGCCGACGTTCCAAGCGCTGACCACGAGCCGTCGGGAATCGGGATTGACCTTGAGCTGATCCACGATGCGGGACAATTGATCGATGCTGCCGCCATTGGCCGTGGGCCAACTCCGCCATTGCCGGCCGTAAACGGGTCCGAGATTGCCCGCCTCGTCGGCCCATTCGTCCCAGATGGTGACCGCGTTGTCGCGCAGATACTGGACGTTGGTGTCGCCCTTCAAAAACCACAGCAACTCGTGCACGATCGAGCGTATGTGCAGCTTCTTGGTGGTGACCAGCGGGAAACCCTCGCCCAGGTCGAAGCGCATCTGATAGCCAAACACGCTCAATGTGCCCGTACCGGTGCGATCGCTTTTGCGCGTGCCTGAGGCGCGGATATGCCGCAGGAAATCCAGATACTGCCGCACGCTCAGGCCTCGGCGGGTCTCAGGTTGCCGCTGGGTCGATGGCGCCGATAGGCATACGCCATCACGATGGCGCCGATCAGAATCATCGGCACCGTCAACGACATGCCCATGGTCAACCAATCACCCACCAAGTAGCCGATGTTCGCATCGGGAAGGCGGACCCATTCCACCGCGAAGCGGGCACAACCATAGACGAACAGAAACAGACCGGTGGGAGCGAGACGCGGGCGTGGCGAACTCGTGAACCACAGAAGAATCAGGCTGAGCACCAATCCCTCGAGAGTGGCCTCGTAGAGCTGCGAGGGATGGCGGGCGATCAGTATGCCGTCGGCGTTGGGCACGCCGAAACCCCACGGCAGGTCCGTGGGCTTGCCCCACAATTCGCCGTTGATGAAGTTACCCAGACGGCCGGCCATCAACCCGATCCCCGGCAACGGTGCGACGAAATCGCAGACATCCGGTATTTTCTTGCCTTTCACGCGGGCGAACACGATCGCCGCGATCAACACACCGGTCAATCCACCGTGGAACGACATGCCGCCGTCCCAGATATGGAACACGTTGAGCCAGCTTTCGGCGATGACATCGTGGCCGTAGAAAATGCACCACCCGACCCGCCCGCCGACGATGACGCCGATCGCGCAGTAGAAGATCAAATCGTCGACATCGATGGCAGTCCACGTCGACCCGGGTTGTTTCGCCCGGTGCCGGGCAATCCACCAGGCCGCGACGAAACCGATGAGATACATGATTCCGTACCAATGCACGCGCAAGGGTCCGATGCCTAAAAACGGGCCGACGGACAGCGCCACCGGATTGATGTTCGGGTATGTGAGCATGGCTTTACTTTAAACCGTCGGTGACGCGACAAAAATAGGCTTTCAAATAGCGCGTTTCGGGAATCGCCGGATGGACCGGGTGATCCGGGGCCTGACCGCCGAACTCCAGGATTTGTAGATGCCGATCCGTGGCATTGGCGGCCTTGGCGATCGCATCCTGCAATTCTTCCGCGCTCACATGATACGAACACGAACAGGAAACCAGTATGCCGTCGCTCGCCAGCAGGTGCATGGCAAGCTGGTTCAAGCGTTTATAGGCGGCGAGCGCCTTCGGCACGTCTTTACGGCGTTTGGCAAAGGCCGGCGGATCGACGATGACCACGTCGAAACGGACCTTGTCCTTGATCAAGGTTTCCAACACGTCGAAGGCATCGCCCTTGCGGGTCGTCAACTTGAGGCGATTGTTGTCGGCATTCGTCGCGGCCAATTCCAGCGCCGCCGCCGATGAATCGACGCAGAGCACCTCGGCCGCCCCGCTCTTCGCGGCCCGTACCCCCCAAGCCCCCACGTAGCTGAACACATCGAGCACCCGGGCACCCTTCCGCACGTACTTGACGAACGCGCGACGATTCGCCGCCTGATCGAAAAACCAGCCGGTTTTCTGCCCTTCGGCCAGCGGCACATGAAATTTCAGACCGTCCTCGATGACCAAACCCACGGCATCCATCGTGCCCTTGGCGGTCTCGATGTAACTCGGCAGGCCCTCCATTTCCCGTGTGCCGCCGTCGTTCTTGAACAGCAAGGCATCGCACTTGATGACCTGCGACAACGCTGCTTGGATGGCGGGCTTGAGCGCCTCCATACCGGCGGTGCCGACCTGTACCACGCACTGCGATCCATAGCGATCGACCACGAGACCGGGCAGGCCGTCCGACTCGCCGTATACCCACCGGTAATAAGGCTCCGGATACAGACGTTCGCGCAACGCGAGGGCAATTCGTAAACGTTCGACGAACCAGGCCGTGTTCGGCACTCTCCAGGTGTCGAGCATGCGCGCGCTGATGAGCGACTTCGGGTTGACGTAGGCCAGGCCCAAGGCCTTGTCGTTGTGCGCCAACACGCGCACCAACTCGCCCGGCTCGAACTTGGTCAAGGCGGTCTGCTGGGTATCGACTTCGTTGCTGAACACCCAAAGATGGCCGGCATGCAAGCGTCGATCTTCATTTCGCTTCAAACGCAACGCGGGTAATTCCGCAGCGGTACTCGGATCTGACATGGAAAGTACTTCGGTTATAGTGGTGCGCATTCTAACCGACCGCGACCAGTAACATGCAGCGCAATCGCCTTGCCGAAGAAACCAGCCCGTATCTGCAGCAACACGCAGAAAATCCGGTCGATTGGTATGCGTGGGGCGAGGCGGCGCTCGCGCTTGCGCGACGCGAAAACAAGCCGATTTTATTGTCCGTGGGTTATTCGGCGTGTCATTGGTGTCACGTGATGGCGCACGAATCCTTCGAAGATCCGGCCACCGCGGCGCTCATGAATCGCCTGTTCGTCAACATCAAGGTGGACCGCGAAGAACGGCCGGATCTCGACAAGATCTACCAACTCGCCCAGCAGCTCATCACGCAACGCCCGGGCGGTTGGCCGTTGACCATGTTCCTGACGCCCGCCGATCAGCAGCCCTTTTTCGGCGGTACGTATTTTCCGAAGGTCGCGCGCCAGGGTATGCCGGCATTCGGCGACATCTTGCAGCGGGTGGCCGAGTATTTCGCGGCCCACGCCGAGGAAATTCGGCTGCAAAACGTGCAGCTCGGACTGGCATTCGAGCGCCTCGCATCCGGTGACCGACCGGCCGCCGGCGCGCTCGATCGACGCCTCCTGCAAAAAGCACGTGACGACCTGGAGCGCGCTTTCGATCCGCAAAACGGAGGTTTCGGAGCGGCACCGAAATTTCCGCAGCCGGGCAGTCTGGAGCGCTGCCTGCGTCATTGGCATGCGACATCGGGCGACACGGCACCGGACCTCAAGGCGTTGTACATGGCGACGCTCTCGCTCACCCGCATGGCGGAAGGCGGCATCTACGACCAGATCGGCGGCGGCTTTGCGCGTTATTCGGTCGACGAATATTGGATGATCCCGCATTTCGAGAAAATGCTCTATGACAATGGGCAGCTGCTGTGCCTGTATGCGCAGGCGGGTTTGGCCACGGGCGAAGCGCTGTTCATCCGCGTGGCCGCTGAAACCGCGGCCTGGCTGCTGCGCGACATGCGCTCGCCGGAAGGTGGGTTTTACTCCAGTCTGGACGCCGATTCGGAGGGCCAGGAGGGCACTTTTTACGTATGGGACCGGGCTGCGGTGGAGGCTTTGCTGACACCTCCCGAATACGATGCGCTGGCGCAGCGCTTCGGCCTGGACCGTCCGGCGAATTTCGAAGGACGGTGGCATCTGCACGCCTTCCAGCCGCTGATTGAGGAATCCGCCGCAACGGCGAGCCTCGAGTCGGCACGGGCCAAACTATTAACGGCCCGCAACCATAGAATCTGGCCCGGCCGCGACGAGAAAGTACTGACTTCGTGGAACGCCTTGACCATCAAGGGACTGGCGGTAGCCGGACGCGTCCTCGAGCGCGTCGAGCTGACCGACGCGGCCACGCAGGCGGTCGACTTCATTCGCGCGACGCTGTGGCGCGATGGCCGGTTGCTAGCGACCTTCAAGGACCGTCGAGCTCACCTGTCCGCCTATCTCGACGACTACGCCTTTCTCGCCGACGCGCTGTTGGAACTTCTACAGAATCGCTGGCGCAGCAGCGATCTCGACCTCGCACGCGGCTTGATCGAGGTGCTGCTCGAGCAATTCGCCGACCCCGTCTCCGGCGGGTTCTATTTCACGGCCGCGGATCATGAGCGTCTCATTCACCGGAGTAAGACCTTCTCGGATGATTCGCTGCCGTCGGGTAACGGCATTGCGGTGTCCGTGCTGTGCCGCTTGGGCCATTTATTGGGCGAGAGTCGTTATCTCGACGCAGCGCAGCGCACGCTCGAAGCCGCCGGAGCGGTGCTCACGGACCACCCGCAATCTCATATGAGCGTGCTGAACGCGCTGGATGATTTCTTGACCGCTCCTGAAATCGTCATCATCCGCGGCACCTACGACGACGCAACGCGGTGGTCGCGAGAACTCGGCGCGCTCTATGCACCCGAGCGCATGATCTTCGCGATTCCGAACGAGGTCGTCGATCTACCGGCGGGGCTGGCCGATAAACGGGTCGGGACCGAGACCACGGCCTATATCTGCAGGGGCACGACGTGCTCCGCTCCGCTCACCGACTTGACGGACGTCGCGCGCACGTTGGCCGCACGCCTAGACTGATCGCCGCCCGAGGTGATCGGCGATGCGCCGCTGTAGTTTGCCGTGCAGCGATGTCGAGTATTCCGGTGCCACGCGCCAGTCGAACGCCCACGGTTGCGCCGTGCGGGTGTCTTCAGGCTCCCCGGCGAAGCGCGGGAACACGTGCGCATGCAGTGCCGGCTCGACGTTGCCGAACATCGCATAGTTGATGCGGACCGCTGACGTGCTCGCCAAGATCGCATCGCCGACCAGAGCCATGTCGGCCAGGAAGACCGCTCGAGCGGTCCCGGTCAAGGCATTCAGATGCGGCACCACCGGGTCCGGTAATAACAGGCAATAGCCCGTCAGCACCTGACGTTCACCCATGACCACCCAACCCGCTTGCACTCGTGCGACCAGCGCCGGATAGTCAGACCGTCGACAGCATTCGACGATGCCGTGAATCGCGGTGAGCGGCGTTTCCATCATTTCGGAAATGGTAACAAATGTGACGTCGATTGCGGCTTCCACACCGCGGTTGCGGCATTCTGACGAGAAATCCGGAGCATCATCGTGTCGAGCCCCCTACCCCAAACAGCCGATGTGGCATTTGAATTCGTCCGTTCGTTGGCGGGCGAATTATCCACCGGCAAGATCGATCTGCCGTCTTTTCCCGAGGTTGCCCTGCGCGTCAGGAAGGTGCTCTCCGATCCGAATTCCTCCATCGAACAAGTCGTTCGCGTCGTCGGTTCGGAGCCGGCGCTGGCGGCGCGCTTGATGCGGGTGGCGAACGCCTCGTCGTTCAATCGCAGCGGCAAACCGATCACGGATCTACGGACGGGCATCAACCGGATCGGCTACAGCATGGTGCGCACGGCGGCGATGGCCTTTTCCATGTCGCAAATGCGCCGCGGAGCCAAACTCGACAAGCTGCAGACCCGCCTCAACGAACTGTGGCGTCAGAGCACCCACGTCGCCGCCTTGGCCTACGTGATCGCGCGCACCGGCTCGAAGGTGAACCCGGATGAGGCCATGCTCACCGGAATGATGCACGGCATCGGCAAGCTCTACATCATGACGCGGGCGGCGCAACATGCCGAGCTCTTCGTCGACAAGGACACCTTGGACGGCATTCTCATCGACTGGCACGCGCAGATCGGTAAGGCGATTTTGGAAAATTGGGAATTTTCGGACGCGATGTGCGCCGCAGTGGGCGAGCAGGAGGACCACAGCCGCGATGAAGAAATCGAGCCGGATCTCCGCGACGTGCTGGCGATCGCGATCATCATGTCGTGCCATGGCCCGGATCCAGGGGGCCTCGAAGTCGCTCTCGAAGGGCTTCCCGCGCGCATCAGATTGGGCCTCGACGCAGAAAGAACCCGTGTCGTGGTCGAAGATTGTGCCGCCGAAGTCTCGGCACTCGGTGAAGCGCTGGGCGCCTGAGCGCCGCGCCTCCGCTGCTCGGTACCGGTTCTACGGGCGGCCGGCCGCCTCGAGTTCGTGCCGTTCCGCATCCGTGAACACCCGCGAACGCGTGTGAAATGCCTTTCCTTCCGGACCTTCCAAGGAGAAAGTCCCCCCGTGACCATCGATCACGTCGATGATGAGCTGGGTATGCTTCCAGTATTCGTACTGCGACTTACCGATGTAGAACGGACTGCCGCCGATTTCTCCGAGCAGTACATCACCGGCACCCGGCGTGATCTCGCCGGGCAGGTAACAGTTGGCCGCGCTGTTGTCGCAGCAACCGCCGGACTGATGGAACATGACCGGCCCATGCTGAGCTTTGAGACGTTCGATCAGCTCGACCGCGGCGTCGGTGGCGATGACTCTGGCGACCATGGCATTCCTCGATTCAAAAAAAGCCGAGTTTTTTGGGGCTGTAGCTGACCAACAGATTTTTCGTCTGCTGATAGTGGTTCAACATCATCTTATGGTTTTCGCGGCCAACTCCCGACTCCTTGTAACCGCCGAACGCAGCATGCGCCGGATAGGCGTGATAGCAGTTGGTCCACACACGTCCGGCCTTGATGGCCCGACCCATGCGATAGCACGTGCCCGCATCGCGCGACCACACGCCGGCACCCAGCCCATACAGCGTGTCGTTGGCGAGTTCGAGGGCCTCGGCTTCGGTTTTGAACGTGGTCACCGCCAGCACGGGTCCGAAGATTTCCTCCTGGAAGAGACGCATTTTGTTGTGTCCCTTGAACAAGGTCGGTTGCACGTAAAAGCCACCCGCAAGATCGCCGGACAACATAGCCCGCCCGCCGCCCGCCAACAGCTGCGCCCCTTCCTGGGTTCCCAACTCCAGATAGGTCAGGATCTTGGTGAGCTGCTCCTTCGATGCCTGCGCCCCCAACATGGTCTCCGTATCGAGGGGGTTGCCCTGTTTGATGGCGGCCACCCGCTCGAGAACCCGCTGCATGAATCGCTCGTAAATCGACTCTTGGATCAGCGCACGCGAGGGACAGGTGCACACCTCGCCCTGGTTGAAGGCGAACATCACCAAACCTTCGATGGCCTTGTCGAAAAAGTCGTCATCCGCGGCGGCGATGTCGGCGAAAAATATGTTCGGTGACTTGCCGCCCAACTCGAGCGTGGTCGGAATCAGGTTGTTCGCCGCCGCTTGGGCGATGACCCGGCCGGTGGTGGTCGATCCGGTGAAGGCGATCTTCGCAATACGCCGACTGGTGGCCAACGGCAGCCCGGCCTCGCGGCCGTAGCCGTTGACGATGTTGAGCACGCCGGGCGGCAATAGATCGGCGATCAGTTCGGCGACCAACAGAATGCTGATGGGTGTCTGTTCAGCGGGCTTCAGCACCACGCAATTGCCGGCGGCGAGCGCCGGTGCGAGCTTCCACGCAGCCATCAGGATGGGAAAGTTCCACGGAATGATCTGGCCGACCACGCCGAGCGGCTCGTGAAAATGATACGCGACGGTGGTCGCATCCAGATCGCTGAGCGCGCCTTCCTGCGCGCGGATGCAGCCGGCGAAATAACGAAAATGATCTACCGCCAGCGGCAGATCGGCATTCAACGTTTCGCGGATCGGTTTACCGTTATCGACGGTTTCCGCGTAGGCGAGCATCTCGACATTCTGCTCGATGCGATCGGCGATTTTCAGCAATACATGAGCGCGCTCGGCGGGAGCGGTACTGCCCCACGCGGCGGCAGCGGCATGCGCGGCGTCGAGTGCGAGTTCGACATCCTCGCTGGTCGACCGGGCGGCCTTCGTGAATACCGTTCCGGAAATGGGCGTGACGACGTCGAAGTAATCACCCTTTGCGGGCGCCCGCCATTTACCGCCGATGAAATTATCGTAGTGGGTCTTGAATTCGAGCTTGGCACCGTGGGTGCCGGGAGCCGCATAGATCATGTTTTTCTCCGATGGATGGTCCTACCGCGGTCTACAGGCGCCAGCCACCGCGTATCGCCGGTATGTTACCCCGGTCGCACGCCGCCGCCTAATCCGCACGCATCCCTCAAGCCGTCAGCAATTGCTCGTAGAAACCGCCGATTTGTCGCGTGCGGTCGACGAAATGAATCTCGAGAATCCAGTGCCGCGCACGACCCTGCGCGTCGGGCTCACGGAGCGGCTGCGGGTTGCCATGGCGAATCGAGAAGCGTCGCGAAGCGCCGGGGACGCGTTCATGCGGAAATTGACCGATCAAATGTCCGGCCGTGGGCGCACCGAACTGCCAACCCGCCGAGTGCGCGAGGCCCGCGACATGATCGTACAACTGACCGGCAGTCAGATCGGGAGTCCGCGCAAACAGATTCTTGCCTTGCTGGAAGGCGATGGCTAGGTCACCGACCAGCCGCTGCTTGACGGGATCGGCACCAACCACGTAAGTACGCCCGAAGTCGGCCTCCCAATCCTCGAAAACCGGACCGAAATCCAAGTACACGATGTCATCCTCGGCAATGCACCGATCGGGTCCTTCGTCGTGGTAAGTCAACAGCGTATTCGCACCGGCGCGGGCGATGCGTTTGTGCCAGTGCCGTCGGCAGCCGAATTGCCGGCGTGCCAACGCGTGAATGTCCGCGGACAGTTCGCTTTCGAGTTTACCGGGTTGAATCAGGCCGCCTGACACGACGGCCGCGAACAAGGCTTCCGCGGTTTCCTGCGCCTTGATCAGCGACTGCGCGGTCGTATTCATTTGGTATCTCTCCCGCTAACATGACCACACTCATGAAGGCCGAAGCGTACCGAGAACTCGATACCCAACTCGCGGCCTTGTACGCCGGCGAGCGTAATGCGCTCGCGAACGCCGCCAACCTGGCGGCGCTGCTCTACCATTCGTTGGACGATGTGAACTGGGCGGGCTTTTACTGGTGCGACGCCGATGGCTTGGTACTCGGCCCCTTTCAAGGCAAAGTAGCGTGTGTGCGGATTGCGTGGGGCGCCGGCGTTTGCGGTACCGCGGCCGAACGCCGCGCCACGGTGATCGTCGAGGACGTCCACGAATTCCCGGGCCACATCGCCTGCGACGCCGCGTCACGCGCCGAGATCGTCGTCCCTCTGCTGCGCCAAGGGCAGCTCTTCGGCGTGCTGGACCTCGACAGTCCTGCCACGAAGCGCTTCGACCGCGACGACGGCATCGGTTTACAAATGCTCGCCGAGCGCTTCATGACCAGTTCCGACCTGGATCACTGGGCGCTCACCAGCACCGGGCGGTCGCTGTAGAGTGTCGGAAAAGTCCTCCGGAAATTCTCGACCTTGGGCATATCGTTCACGGCGATGTAAGGTGCGTGCGGATTGTTCACCAGATAATCCTGGTGATAGCCTTCGGCCGCGTAGAAACCCGTCAAAGGATCGACGCGGGTGACGATGGGTTTCGCGAACGCGTGGGACTGATCGAGTTGTGCGATGTAGGCCTTCGCGATGCGTTTCTGGTCGTCGTCGGTGTAGAAAATCTCCGACCGATACTGCGTACCCACGTCGGGACCCTGTTGGTTCAACAGGGTCGGATCGTACACGACCGAGAAGGCGATCTGCAGGAGCTGCCCATAGGTCACCTGTGCTGGATCGAAGAGGATCTGCACGGATTCCGCATGGCCCGTCGCACCCGAACTGACGGTCTCGTATTGCGCCGTGTTCTTGCTGCCGCCCGCGTACCCCGCCACGACTTTTTTAACTCCCTTCACGTGCTCGAACACCCCCTGCACCCCCCAGAAACAACCGCCGGCCAATACGGCGGTCTGCGTAGCGCCCACAGCTTTCGCATTGTCGACGACCGGCGCTGCGATGAGGACGGGCGGTTCCGCCCCATATAATGGTGTGTGCCACACCGTGACGGCCAGCGTCACCGCGGCCACTGCACCGAGGAGAGGAAGCGGGCGTTTGACGAATCGATATGACATGGCTGCTCCTTGAGAGGACGTAATGGGCCGGCGCGCGACTCAAGCGCGCTGGACGAAGCGCAGAGACACCGAGTTCATGCGGTACCGCAAGCCGGTGGGCCGCGGAAAGCTCGGCCAACCGGTACCGATTCGAACTTGCTCTGCGCGTCGTACAACGCGGTGTCGCAACGCGCAAGTATAGATACCATCGGCATGACTGGTCGCCTACTCGCCCGAAAATGACGCCTCGGTGCCCTCTTGGCGCGCCACTTTCATATCCACGGTGGCTGAGGTACTCTGCCGATCTCTTTGGGGAGTAGCCGACCCTCGGACACGAGGGGTGGTGCATCAACATACTTGGCCTTTCGGCCATGGTGCACCGAGCCGCGAGGCCTGGCGAGACCATTGACTAGATTCCTATCCGGGCTGGACGGGAATCTCGTCAGTGGCTCGAGTTCAGCCCCGAGGATTCTTCGTGACCTCATCGGTGTTTCTGGCGTTCGCCCTGTTGTTGATCTCTGCAGTGGCCATCTATTGGGCCTGCGAGTACTTCGTCAACGGCATCGAGTGGGTGGGGCGCAAGGCGGGCGTCTCGCAAAACGCCGTGGGAACCGTGTTGGCGGCATTCGGCACCGCGCTGCCCGAGAGCGTAGTGACCTTCGTCGCGGTCATCTTCGGACATGATGCGGCCGCTCGCAGCATCGGTGTGGGGGCCGCTCTGGGAGGCCCGCTGGTACTCGCGACCTTGGCGTATCCGGTCGTCGGGATCATGCTGTTGGTGACCCGCACCCCCGCAACCCGGCCCATCGATTTGAATGGGCGCCGGCTGAGCCGGGATCAAGGTTGGTTCTTGATCATCTTCCTGTGCAAAATCACTCTCGGCCTCATTGCCTTTACCATCAAGCCTTGGCTGGGCTGGCTGTTTCTCCTGGCCTACGCGCTATACAGCTGGAGCGAAATGCGGCAGGAAAAATCCGTCTCCGAGGGCGAGCCGGAGCCGCTCAAATTTCAACCACGGCGCGCGCAACCTGCCGCGATCTTGGCGGGCGCGCAAACGCTGTTGGCGCTCATCGTCATCTTCGGCGCATCGCAGGTCTTCGTTGCTCAGCTGTCCGTGGTGGGTCCGTGGCTCGGTATCCCGTCGGCGGTCGCCGCCCTCTTGCTGAGTCCCATCGCCACCGAACTGCCGGAAACCATGAATGCCATCATCTGGATTCGGCAGGGCAAACATCGCCTGGCTCTGGCGAACATCAGCGGTTCGATGATGATTCAGGCAACCATCCCCACGGCGCTCGGCTTGTTCTTCACACCCTGGCTGTTCAACCGGGCTCTGGCGTGGGCGGCCGCCGTCACCGCATTGGCGATCACCGGCCTGTTGACCCTGCTCCGGCGGGAGGCGCTCACCCCCGCGCGTCTCGCGCTATTCGGTATTTTTTATCTCTTATTCGTGGCCGGCATCGTCTTTTTGTGGCGTACCGCGCGCTGGTGAGAGGCCTCGCTTACGCAAGGCTCGCCATATCGATCACGAAGCGATACCGGACGTCGCTTTTGACGACCCGTTCGTAGGCTTCGTTGATCTTCTGAATGGGCGTGATTTCGATGTCGGACTCGAGGTTGTGCCGGCTGCAAAAATCGAGCATTTCCTGAGTTTCGGCAATTCCTCCAATCATGGAACCGGACAAGCTGCGCCGTTTCGGGATCAGCGAGAAAGCTGCCACGGGGACTTCGGTCTCCGGCACGCCGACCACCACCATCGCGCCATCGACTTTCAGCATCGAGAGATATTGGTTCCAATCGATCGGCGCCGACACTGTGTTGACGATGAGATCGAACGTCTCTTTCAGCTTGGCGAACGTTTCCGGATCGGACGATGCGTGATAGTGATCGGCGCCCATGCGCATGGCCTCCGCCTGCTTGTTCATGGACTGGCTGATGACCGTCACGTCGGCGCCGAGCGCATGCGCTATTTTCACCCCCATGTGTCCCAGCCCGCCGAGACCGACGATGGCGACACGCTTACCCGGCCCCGCCTTCCAATGCACCAGCGGGGAATACAGCGTAATGCCGGCGCACAGCAGAGGTGCCGCCCCCGCCAGCGACAGATTCTCAGGAATGTGCAGGATATAGTCTTGATTCACCACGATCTTGTCCGAATATCCGCCCATCGTCGGCGTCTTGCCATCGCGTTCGATGCCGTTGTACGTCTGCGTGCAGCCTTCCACGCAGTATTGTTCGACGCCCCGTTTGCAATACGTGCAGTGCCGGCATGAATCGACGAAACAACCCACGCCGACCCGATCGCCCACTTTGAATTTCTTGACACCGGTACCGACGCTCGACACCAACCCGACGATTTCGTGCCCCGGCACCATCGGAAAAATGGAACCGCCCCAGCCGTCCTGCACCTGATGGATGTCGGAATGACACACCCCGCAGAACTTGATGTCGATCAACACATCGTTGGGTCCCGGCGAGCGACGCTCGAACGTGAAGGGAGCGATGGGCGCTTTCGCATGGGTGGCCGCATAGCCTTTGGTCAGCATGGTAGTTTCTCCGAATGATGATGAAGCACGATGGGTCGCATCGTGCAGCGGCGCCTCAACCGTTCCAGGTGCGCGGCACGCCGGTGTCGAGATGGACGAAATTCGACGCTTTATAATAGCCCACACCGCCGAAATTCATGGCCCTCGCCTGAGTGGAGACCTCTGCGCAGTCGACGCCCGCGAGGCGAATGTCGATTGCACGCCCCTCGAGGTGCAGGCTGTGACGCGCGACGCCGCTGGATCTTTCGCGTAGCTGTTCGTTCGTCTCCGGCGATCGGTAACCGGAAATGACGCTGTAGACGGGATCGACTCCGAGGCGCTGCGCGACGTCGTACAGATGATCGAGTAAGGTCGAGTCGATGATGTGCTGCTCGCCGTTACGGTAATCGCGGAGCAAAATTTGAATCGCGGCCAGCGCATCGGGCACATAGACGCCGCCACGACAGAACTCGAGATCGAGACGTTCTTGGGTGTGCAGATTGAACAGCGCGAGCCGCTTGCCGACGCCGCGCGATTCCGCCGCCGATGCCGCGCCCGAACGCCGCACCAACCCGGCGGTAGAGGCCAAAGCGACCGCGCTTCCCACGTGCAACAGCCGCCGCCGCGTCCACGTCATCGGGACGCATGATCCGTTACGAGCCGCCCACGATCGAGTGCCAGCACCGTGGCTCGGGGGAAAAAATTGAATTCCGATGCGGATGCCCAGGTGTACGCACCCATGGCCCGACCCACCACGAGATCACCCACGTCGAGCTTGGGCAGATCGAGATTTTCGTTGATCACATCGATGCTGTCGCACGTCGGGCCGGCGAGTACGGATGGATAGATCGGTCCCGGCGCCACCAAGGCATCGACGGGATATTTCGCATGATCGTACATTTGACCGCTATAGCTGCCGTACAAGCCATCGTCCAGGTAGTACCACCAGCGGTCGTCGCGCAAGGCGCGGCCCATGACGGAGGAGACGGCGATCGCGGCGGACGCCACGATGTAACGGCCGGGCTCGGCGATCACTCGGACACCCGTTTGCAACGTGCCGAGCGCCGCGCGTATCGGTGCACAAAATTCCTCGATGGGCAGCGATTGCTGGGCGTAATCGGCGGGGAACCCACCACCGATGTCGAGGGTCTCGAGCCGAGTACCCGCATGAGCCGCGGCGGCCATCAACTCGCGGCACACCTCGATGGCATGCACGTGCATGCCGGATCCGGCGGATTGCGAGCCGACGTGGAACGACAGGCCTTCGATCTTGACCCCCAGCTGCGCAGCGAGGGTCAACATCCCGGCCACCGCTTGCGGCGCGCAACCGAACTTTTTTGACAGATCGCAGACCGCATCGGGGCTGCGGAACGATACGCGCAGCAAAAGCGATGCCCGGGTGCGATACTTGACGAACTTACGCAGCTCGTCCGGATTGTCGACCACGAATCGCTGCACGCCGTAGGTCAGTGCCGTGCGGATGTCGCTGTCTCGTTTGATCGGATGCGTGTGTATGCACAAATCGGGTGTGACGCCGAGACGCCGCACCAAATCGACTTCGCCATTGGTGGCGAGATCGAAGCACGCTCCCTCTTGCCGCAGAGTTTGAATGACGCTGGCATGCGGCAACGGCTTCAACGCGTAATGCAAATCGACCTTCGGCAGCGCCGCCGCCAAGCGTCGATACTGCGCCCGGATGCGCTCCGCATCGATGATGAACAACGGCGAACCGAAGCGCTTCGTCAGGTGCTTGATGCTCGCCGGCGCAAAGGGATCTTGGTCGGAACCGAATTCCAATGCATCGCCCGCGGACAATCCGCGCATTTCGCCCGCCTTTGCCACAGCCACGTCTCCGTTAACCACGTACTCAACCCGCGCTCAGTTCGAGCGGATCACCATCCATGCCGCTGGCGCGCTGCAGCCGATCCAAAATCGCCGCCCAACGTTCCTCGTCCGGCAGCTCTTGAACCAGAATCCGTGCACAGCCGGCACTGTCCAAGGCTCGCAGATGATTATAAAGGTTGTGTGCATACGCATCGGGTTTTTTGCCCGCGTTGATCCAGGTCATGTGCCGTTGCGTCTGCAGCGGCGGCCGCATGGCGAGCACGGCGACTTTCTCCTGCCGCGCGACGAACTCGCCGGCGTATTTTTCCAAATCGTCGGATGACACGATGGCGAGCGGTGTCGATGGCGCATAGTGCAGCAGCCGATCCCCCGGCGTGCGCGGCACGATCCCGCCGGACACCAATTCCACCACCTGAGCCAGCTGCGAACGTGTAATGAAACCCGGACGCAACAGCCGCGCCTCGTTGCCCAAACACGACACGATGGTCGACTCTAGACCGATGGGCGACTCGCCACCGTCCAAAATCACCCCGACGGCCTCACCGAGCTCTTCGCGCACATGCTCGGGTTTGGTCGGACTCAATCGGCCGAAGCGATTGGCGGACGGCGCCGCAATGCCGCCACCGAACGCGGTGAGCAGCTGCTGGGCGATCGGGTGCGACGGCACCCGGATGCCGATGCTGTCCTGGCCGCCGGTCACGACTTCGTTCACGTTATCGGCTTTGGGCAGAATCAGCGTGAGCGGGCCAGGCCAAAATTTTGCCGCCAAGAGTTCGGCGACCGGTGGCACATCGGATACCCAGCGATGCAGATAGCGCCGATTGTCCAAATGCACGATGACGGGATGATCGGCCGGTCGGCCTTTGACCGCGAAGATTTTGCGCACGGCAGCGGGATCCGCCGCGTTGGCACCGAGGCCATACACGGTCTCAGTGGGGAATACCACCAATTCGCCGGCGCGCAGCGCTTCGACGGCCTCTTCTATTTCAGTCTGTGTCGCTCTTACCACGCGTGCATGATATCAAGACTGTGCTGCGGCGAAACGCCGCTTCGCATGTCAGTCCAGCCAACTGTGTCGCAGTGCCGGTTTATTTTCGAGCCGCTGCGAGCCTTTCCACACCGCGGTTCATAGCGCTCGTTCCATGAATATCAAGTCGAGCCACCGGCCGAACTTGAATCCCACCTCGTGGAAATGACCCACCGTCACGAAACCGAGGCTTTCATGCAGTGCGATGGACACGCGGTTGTCGGCGTCGATTCCGGCGATGAGACGGTGCTTTCGCAAGGCTGTTGCGCGCTCGATGAGTTCCAAAACCAGCGCCCTGCCGATCCCGCGGCCGCGCGCGTCCACCCGCACATGCACGCTGTGCTCCACCGTCTGTTGGAAACATGGCCATGCTCGAAACTCGCCGAACGTGCCGAACCCCACGACCCCCGACGTATCGCGCGCGACGATGAACGGGAAGCGCTGCCGCACCTTGGCGGCGAACCATTCATCGCCTCGCGCGGGAGTGAACTCGACTTCCGAATACACTGCGGTGGAATGGCGGATGACCTCGTTGTAAATGGCGAGTATCTGCCCGAGGTCGCTGTGTCGGGCATCGTCGATTACGATCGCGTTCACGGTACCGTCCCAGGACTTGGGCGCGAGGGCGTCTGCGCCATGCTCGTTTCCGGCGCATCGAGCGCGGTCCGCGACCAGCTCCCGTCGCTCTGGCGGTCGAGTTCGTAAGCGGGCCAGTAGTGCGTGTCCAGTTTCAGGGTGATGACGTCCGTCTGCCCATTCCAGCTGATGGTGGTCAAGCGCAACGAGGCGTGATCGGGTTTGCCGCGAACCACTTTGATGAACGCATCCAAATCGGGCGTTGCCTGGCCGTCGACTTCGACGATCCGGCGTCCGGCGTACAGCCCATAATGCGTGGCCGGCGAGCCATAGAAGAAGAACGACACGAACACGCCGTTGGGAGCGATACCACGCTGCGCCGCCATGGCGCGATGCGGCGCCTGCAGCGTGGCGCCCGCCCAGATGAGTACGCGATCGATGTCGCGGCCGTTCAACGCCACGGTCTGCAACGTCAGCGCCTTTTCCGCGCCGTCCCGCCATACGGTGACCGTCACGTCGGGCTTTTGCACGGCGCGTTCGACCTCGCGGAAGCGATTCACCACCTTGCCGTCGATCGCCAACAAGAGATCGCCCGGCTCGAGCAAGCGGGCCGCCGACGAGCCCGCCACCAACCGGTCGACACTCAGCACCTGACGATGTTGCGAATCGTGGTTTTCGAACTTTCGCACCCAGTCGTCGGACAGCCCAAGCTTGCGGGCGCTGGCGAGCGACTGCACGTCGAATTCCGCTTCGAACGAATACAGAGGTTTCTGGTTTTCGACCACAGCCACCATCTCGGTCACGAGCGCGGCGGGTATGCCGCGGTTGATCTGCTCGAGCTCACGCTGCGTCTCGAACGCAAAACTCGACCACAGCGCCAAGACGTCACCCTTCTCGTCGGTCAACACCCCATCGATGTCGCCGGGCGGATTGACGAGACTGATCGCTTCTAAGTTGCTGTCGCGAAAACGCAGGGTGCGCGACAGCGGAAAGGACACGGGATCCACGCCCGCGACCTCGGTTCTTTGCGCCAAGATACGCGAGTCGCCACGCTCGCCCACCACCCAAACGTCATCGCCCGGCTTCAAATCCTTGTCGAGCAGTGTCGCCGCGTGCACCGGCGTATCGCCGATGGACTTCGGGTCATAGGAGATCATCGCGAGATTGTGCAATGGGTGCACGAACTCCACCTTGCCGGCGACCTCGACCGAGCCGTTGAAGGTGACCCGCACGTCGCCCATGGCGAGCGGAACGGTGTTGCGGTCTACGACGACCAAACCGCGCTGTGCGTCGACGATGACCCCGGTGCCATGGTAATTCTTCTCCGTCACTCCGGAGACCGAGTAGGGCATGTCGAAGGTCACCTGGACCAGAGAGGGCGCCAGCCGGTCGATACGCGGGTCGCCGGTTTTGGAATACTGGGTGGCGGCCGGAGGCACCTTTTGCAGCAGAGGTCCCGACGCGATATTCACGCAGGGCCACGTCCCCGAAACGTCGTCGCGGCGACACTTGCGCGCGGGAAACCAACGTCGATCCATGTGGATCACCTTGAGTTGCTGGGCATGAGGATCTTCGAGAGTCACGTAACGCACCGGCGCGCGGGCGCCGTCCGCAAGACCGGCGAGAGCCGCCTCGAATTCCGCGAGGGTGTCCACTTTCACGCCATCGAAAGAGCTGATCAACGCGCCATGCGGAATGCCCGCGCTACCGAACACGTACCCCGGGTTCGCCACGTAGATGCCCTGGATCGGCAAATGAAAGTGGCGAGCTTGTTGATAAGACAGCTTATGCACCACCGCCTCGCCGAACTCGATATAGGCATCGGTCGTGATGGCGCTCAAATCCTGCACCGCGAAGCGATGCTCGACCGTCGCACTACCGCGCTGCACCTCGACGTCGACCGACTGCCCCACGTGGTTGTCGAGCACATCCTCCAGCGCAAAAAATTCCGGCACGGGTTTGCCGTCGATCGCGACGAGAATATCGCCGGGCGCCAGCACTCCATCGGCAGGCGAGCCGGGCTGCACGTCGTCGACCACCAGCATGCCCGTGAGTTTCGGATACGCCGCGCGCATGCGCGCTTCGGTGGCCGGGTTCAGGCCGAGCCGCCGCAGCTCGTCGTACGGCGTGTACTTGAAAACGGTTTCCAGCGTGCCACGCGGTACCGGCTTGCCGGCGTCGATGAACTTGAGCGCACGGACGACCGCGGTCAGCGGCAGGTAGAAACTGGACTGCGCACCGGTGGCGCCGCCGGCATTGAGCGCGACCACCCGGCCTTCGATGTCGATCACCGGAGAACCCGACGAGCCGCCGGAGGTTCCGGACGCTGCTTGATAGTAAAAGGTGTTGAAGTCGTTGTACTTGCCGTAGCCATACTCCGGCGCTTCGCGATCGAGTCGCGCCAGCGTGCCCGCGAGGATGGAGAGTTGCTCGCCGGCATCGTTACCGACGACGCGGATTTCCCGACCGATCACCGCTCCGGCGGGGTATAGGGGCAATTCGGCGGGTTGGATGAACTTCAGCTTGGCCGGATCATAATGGTAGATGCCGAAATCATGGACCGGGTCGCGGTACACCGGATAGAGCTGAACCTCCTCCCGGTTCTGGAACGTCGCCTGCGCGGTCACTGGGCCGGGCGTTACCACGTGCCGATTAGTGAGGATCAGGCCGCGCTTCGCATCGATGACGAAACCGGTGGCTTGTGCACTGGTATTCCATTCGGTGTCGAACGCGCGCGTGCTGTCGATCTGTATGGTGACCACACCGCTGGCGATGCGTTCGAGCGTTTGAGCCCAATTGGCGGTCGTGGTCGGCCTTGCCGGTGCGCTTGCGGGCGCTGCCATGACGCCTCTGCATGCCATAATGAACGAACACAAAACTAACGCGGTACGGGACATGCAGATCCTAAGGTTTGCGGCAATGGCGCCCTCACATTGTATGCGGAGCCCGCGTGGCACACGGTAGAATTCGGCCCGCGCACCACCTCGCTGCCGCCGCGTTGTTGCTGTTCTTTGGGTGGCGCACCGAGGCGCGGCCGGAGATGCCCACCGAGCAACTCGACTCCCTGTATGAAACCGTCTGGCAACGCTGGCTGAGCGAGGATCCGACGCTGGCGACCAGCGTGGGCGATTCGCGCTACAACGACCGATGGCCGGATTTGTCGGTGGCGGCGCTCGACCGCGTCAACGCCGCGGACCGCACGGCGCTCACTGCGATGAAGCGCTTCGATCCCGCCGGCCTACCGGCCGCAGATCGTTTGAACTATGAAATCATCGCCGTCGAGTTGCAGCGCCGTCTGGCCGGCGCGCCCTTCAAACCCTATGTCTATGCGGTCAGCCATCTTGGCAGCCTACAGAGCGCCGGCAGCCTACAGACCGCGAGCGAAATCGTCGAAATCACGCCATTCCTCACGATCCGGGATTACGAGAACTGGCTGGCTCGCTTGCGCAATTTCGGCACCTACGCGAACCAGGTCACGGAACTGCTCAAAATCGGGATGCGCGAAAAACGCACGCAACCACGGATCATCATGCAGCGCGTCGAGCCGCAGTTGGCGGCGCAGCGTGTGGCGAAACCCGAAGACAGTCCATTCTTCGCACCCTTCAAACAGTTTCCGGCCTCGTTCTCGGCCGCGGAAAAAGCCCGCTTGACGCAATCGGGACGCGACGCCGTCGCGGCAACGGTTCTGCCCGCGTTCGCGCGATTCACCGAGTTCTTCCACAATCAGTACTTGCCGGCGTGCCGGTCGACGGTGGGGATTTCGGACACGCCCGATGGCGCGGCGTTCTATCGCCAACTCATTGCCTATCATACGACCACGGACCTGACGGCCGCCGAAATCCACGCCATCGGTCTCGCCGAAGTCGACCGCATCCACGGCGAAATGGCCAAGGTGATCGCGGCGGTGGGCTTTCAGGGCACGTTCACGGAGTTTATTCATTATCTGCGGACCGACCCGAAATTCTTCTACACCGATCCTGCGGATCTGCTGCACGGTTACATGGTCATCGCCAAGAGCATCGACCCGAATCTGGTGAAACTGTTCGGCAAATTGCCGCGTACTCCCTACGGCGTGCGCCCGGTGCCGGACACGAGCGCGCCGAACACCACGACGGCCTACTACCAGCCGCTATCCACCGACGGCTCCCGGCCCGGCTACTACTACGTCAATCTCTACAAGCCGGAGGCCCGCCCTAAATGGGAGATGGAAGTCTTGACCACCCATGAGTCGGTGCCTGGCCATCATTTACAGTTGGCTCTGCAGTACGAGAACTCGGTCGGCGTACCGATGATCCGGCGCATGAGCGATTTCACGGCATATGTCGAAGGCTGGGGCCTGTACGCGGAGAGCTTGGGCTATCAACTCGGTCTCTACACCGATCCCTATGCGAAATTCGGCCAGCTGACCTACGACATGTGGCGTGCGGTGCGGTTGGTCGTCGACACGGGCATCCATTCGCAGGGCTGGACGCGGCAACAGGCCATCGACTTTTTCTTGGCGAACGCACCGAAAAGCGAGCTCGACATCACGAACGAGGTGGATCGCTACATTGCGTGGCCGGGCCAGGCGCTCGCGTACAAGATCGGCCAGTTGAAGTTTTTCGAATTACGCGACGCGGCAAAACAGGCGCTCGGCGACAAATTCGACATTCGCGAGTTCCACGATACCGTGCTTTCGACCGGCGCCGTACCGCTGTCCGTGCTCGACCGTACGGTGCGCGAGTGGATTGCCGTGAAAGCGGCGCACTGAGACCGCTGACGAATACCCGTCGGCGCGACTCAACCGCCCGCTTTCTTCGCCTGCCAGCCCTGCTTGACGAGTTCGGCGACGATCGCGTCGCGATGATCGCCCTGAATCTCGATCACACCGTCGCGTACCGTACCGCCCGACCCGCAGCGTTTCTTCAATCCGGTGGCCAGCGCATCGATGGCGGCCGCACTCAAGGGCAGGCCGATGACGGTGGTGACGCCCTTGCCGGCCCGCCCCTTCACCTCGCGGCCCACGCGGATTGGGCCCGGTTTCGCCGCACCGGGCGCGCCTTTGGGGCAAACACAGTCTCGTACAGCTCTGCGGCAGTTGGGGCAGAGGCTGCCCTGCCCGGTGGAATAGACGATACGTTCTGCCATGCCGCCATTATGCCGATCGAGGTAGAATGCGACCATGAATCAACGTAGACATTCTCTCAGCGTCAAGGTGGGCAGCGTGACCATCGGTGGGACGGCTCCCATCGTGGTGCAATCCATGACCAATACCGACACGGCCGACATCGAGGGCACGGTGGCCCAAATCAAGGCGCTGGCGCGTGCCGGGTCGGAACTGGTGCGTGTCACCGTCAACAACGACGAGTCCGCCGCCGCGGTTCCGCACATTCGCGAGCGCCTCGACCGTGCCGGAATTCGCACGCCCATCGTCGGCGATTTCCATTTCAACGGGCACAAGCTGCTCAAGGATCATCCGGATTGCGCGGCGGCACTCGCCAAGCTGCGCATCAATCCGGGCAACGTCGGGCGCGGCAGCAAGCGCGATCCGCAATTCGCCGATATGATCGAGACGGCATGTAAATTCGACAAGCCGGTACGAATCGGCGTGAACTGGGGCAGCCTCGATTCGGATTTGTTGACGCGCATGATGGATACGAATTCGAAGCTGTCCGAACCGCTGCCGGCCATCGAAGTGATGCGCGAAGCCATCGTCGTCTCGGCACTCGCCAGCGCGCAACGCGCCGTCGAACTGGGATTGGGCGCGGATAAGATCGTGATCAGCGCCAAGGTCAGCGGGGTTCAAGATCTGATCGCCGTGTACACGAATCTTGCCCACCGCTGCGACTACCCTTTGCACTTGGGCCTCACCGAAGCCGGCATGGGCAGCAAGGGAATCGTGGCCTCGACGGCGGCGATGGGCGTGCTCTTGCAACAGGGTATCGGCGACACCATTCGCGTGTCGTTGACGCCGGAGCCGAACGGCGATCGTACTCAAGAAGTGATCGTCGCGCAGGAAATCCTCCAGACCATGGGTCTGCGCGCATTCACGCCGATGGTGATCGCCTGCCCGGGTTGCGGACGCACCACGAGCACCTATTTCCAAGAGCTGGCACAGAAGATCCAAGGCCACATCCGCCATCGCATGCCGGAATGGCGCAAGCAGCGGACCGGCGTCGAGGAAATGACCGTCGCCGTCATGGGCTGCGTGGTCAATGGCCCGGGCGAAAGCAAGCATGCCAACATCGGCATCAGCCTGCCGGGTACCGGCGAACATCCGGTGGCTCCGGTATACGAGGATGGTGCCAAGACGGTGACCCTGAAAGGTAATCGCATCGCCGAGGAGTTTCAAGAATTGGTGGAACGTTATATCGAACGCAGCTACGCACCGATCGATGTCGGCACGACCGTGCCGGCCGTTGTGTCCGAGTCGGTGCCCTCGTGACCGATCTCGCGACCAAAAAGTGCGTGCCTTGCGAAGGCGGTGTGGCACCGCTCACGCTGGTCCAGGCGACGGCGCTGCGCGACCAATTGCACGGCGAATGGAAAATCGGTGGCGATGTAAAAACGCTGCGGCGCTCGTTCAAGTTCAAGGACTTCTACCGCACCATGAGCTTCGTCAACGCAGTGGCATACATCGCGAACGAGGAAGACCATCATCCGGATTTGGAGGTGGGCTACGACTATTGCCACGTGACTTTCGCGACGCATTCGATCGGCGGCTTGTCCCATAACGATTTCATCTGCGCGGCCAAGGTCGATCTGCTGTAAGCGGCTAGTGGCGCTCCGTTTGCAGGAGAAATGCGGGGACGTCGCCGCGTAACCCCAGCGCTCGACCCACCATCTCACGTTTGACGAACGGCAGGCGTCCCAGCACGCTCAATCCCGTGGCGCGCGCCCGCGACAGCAAGACGTTGCGGCTGGCAAACAGGCGTTCGACACCGTCGAGCGCGCCGGCCGCCAACAGGTTTTCGCTGCGGCGCCAGCGCTCGTAGCGTCGCAGCAATGCGTGTTCGCCGAAATAACCCGCACTGCCGGCCCGGCCCAGAACTTCGGCAAGCGAGGCGCAATCGAGCAGACCGAGATTGAGCCCCTGGCCGGCCAACGGGTGCACCACGTGCGCCGCATCGCCGAGCAACACCGCACGTGGCCGTACGTAGTCGAGCGCGTATTGCAGCTTGAGCGGAAAGCTCGCCACCCGGGTGGTCAATTCGCAGCTGCCGAGCACCCCGCCGCTGGCCCGCGTCAATTCCGATGCGAATGCCTCCGCATCGAGCGCGCGCAGCCGCAATGCGTCGGGACGCGTCAAGCTCCAGACGATCGAGGAGCGCCCATCGGGCAGCGGCAGAAACGCCAACGGCCCGGTTGGCAGAAATTTCTGCCATGCGGTATTCGCGTGCGGAAGCGACGTCCGCACGTGCGCCACCAACGCCTCTTGATGGTACGCGTGCCCGGCAGTGTCGATGCCGAGCAACTGACGGGTCGGCGACTCGGTGCCGTCGGCGGCGATCAGCAGCTGGCCACCGAGATGCCGTCCATCGGCCAAGCGAACCAAGACGCCTTCGGCATCGATGTCGATGGCTTCGAGAGCGGCATCGATGAACACGACACCCGCCGTCCTCGCCGCCCTCGCGCTGTGCTCCTGCAAGGCACGGCCCTCGACGATGAACCCGAGATTCGGTTCACCGATCTGCGCGCAATCGAAACTCAGCGAGCCGGCGCCGCGTGCCACGCCGGTCGCGTCCCACACGCACATTCGCTCGTAGGCATGCCGCTTGTGCGACGGCAACGTCGGCCACGCGCCGGATATGCCGAGCAGTCGCTGCGATGCACGGCTCAAAGCGAACACCCGCAAATCCCACTCGACGTCCGGCGTCGCAAAGGCGGCCAACGCCGGGGTGGCGGCTGGCGAACCCTGCGCGATGACCGCCACACGCCCGGGCGCCGCCAACTTGCGTGCCACCGCCAGGCCCGCCATGGTGGTACCGATCACCCCCGCACCGACGATGAGCAAATCGAAGTCGCGACCGGCTACGGTTCTCATCGCAGCGCGACTCCACGCGCGAGCTTCGGCACGCGATCCGCGGCACCGGTGCTGAGCCGTGACAGCGCGCTCTTCGCTCCGGGCAACAGGTCGAAAGCGAGCAACGCCACATTGCGCAGCCGCTGCACCGCGCCCAGAGGATTCGAGAACACGCGCACCAGGCCATCGGTGAACGCGATGATTCCATCGCGATCGGACGCGCGCCAAGTGTCGTAGCGGGCCAGCAGCGCAACGTCGCCGACGTCGCCAATCGAACCGACGGCG
>CAZZXZ010000004.1:0-13871 GCA_964658135.1 uncultured Acetobacteraceae bacterium
ACAACTGGGTCAATAAATGCTGCGGCGAAGTGACCGAAACGTCGAGTTGATCGACTCCGCCGGCCTTGCAGCGCGCCAACCGCATGTCCCAAGTTTCGAAGAATCGCTGCCCCAACGTGTCTTCACGCAACACCTTGATGTCGCAGTGCCGCGAATCGCGGAGAATCGAACTCCACACGCGATACAACGTATTTTGCGGGCCTTCGAGCCACTGAAAGAAACTACCGCGGTCGTATACCAAGATGCCGGTCAGGCCCTCGGCTTGATTTCGCCGCTGTGCCTCGGCTAGCAGTCGGTCCAGATCTTTCTTGGTGGGACGGGAAGATGCCCGACTCTGATAGGCAAGCACCGCTACTTCGCTACTCGATGCCCGACTGTAGCCGGTAGATGACCCACTCCAAGGCCCGGAATCTTGATGCAGCATATCCGACGTCCCTTCGAGCTGTAGTTTTAAGGTCGTTCGTTAAGTGACGGACGTAATTTTTATCCTTCGTGCGGTTGACGTCAAGCGGGGCAAACGACTATTTCCAGCTGAGTCGATTTGCCCCTTCCGCTGTCCACTGAACGGTGAAAAGATGCCTTCGCGGTGTCTAGCGTGAATGATTCTGCAGCGATGCCGTCGGTGGCGGGCTCACAGGTTCGGCGCTCGGAACCGCTGCGGGCGCCGCTGCTTGCGTCAAGGGTCCAATGAGCTCCGGGTAATCCTTCGCCATGCTTTCACCGTACAACGGCTTGAAAACGCCTTGATGGCACGTCGCGCAATTCACTTTAGCCACATCGCCCAGCACACCCAGACGGTGTTCGGGAAAGACATGCGTCAGTGGCACCAAGTAATTGTTGTTCAGGTCTCGCGCCAGCCGTATTCCGTACCAAGCGGTGGTACGCATCGGCGTGCTCTGGTCCCACACGGCGAAAGATCGCGAATTGTGACAATAGGTGCAGTTGACGCCCAAGGACTGTGAGAAGTGCATCATCAACGCGTAGGTGCCCTCGGCTTGCTTGATCGACGTGCGATTGCCGTCCGGCAAGGCGTCATTGGAAATCACGCGAATGTTTTGGTCGCCCAGCAAGAGTCTGGTGTACGGATCGTACGGAAGCGAGGAAAGGCCGACACCGGCCGAAGGCTTATTTTGTCCTGCCATGTCCGCGATCAACCCCGAGTCGCTCGACTCGCCGGGATTGGTGAACCAGACATTTTGCGGCACCGCATTACCCCGATGGCACGTATAGCAGGTGACGCCGACGTTCTGCACGTGGGTCTTCCAATCGCTGTTGATGTGCCGGGTCATCTGCAACATGCGTCGCGCCACCACCTTGGTGTACTTGGTGTCGTCCGCCATGTTCGCCCCGTGGCAATAGTTACAGCTCTGATCGGGCGGCGCCACCCACTGCGTGATCGCCAGCATCACGCGGGTGAACTGCGCCACGTTCAGATCCTTCAACACCTGAATGTTCTGGTACACGCTGCTGGCGAGCGGCCCATCGCTGGGCGCCGCCGGGATGGGCATGGGAACTTCGTTCTTGGCCGACTTGATGGCATCGAGCCGCGGGTCGATGACCTGTTCCATACCGGTCCCGCGGAAACCTTCTTGCCGAGTCTCGATGGGCGGCCGCTCACATCCCGTGAGCGCGACCACGCCGAGCACCAAACACAAACCCGCCATCGCCGACGACCGCTTCGCCAGTTGCGCCGAACGCTTGATCGCGGCCTTCATCGCGGCGTTCCGGTCAAGGTGAGGGGATCGATCACCGGCGGAAAGACGTGCGGGTAAATAGGAGCCACGTGATGTTTTACCGCCCAGAGGTACCAGTTGTCCACCACCGTGCCCGTCAGGAGAATGCCGATCCCACCAACCAATGGACACAGTACGGCGAACCACCAAGCCCAACGATGAATGGATTCCATCGTCGCGTTGAAACCCATGGTCCACCTCCAGAACAGCGCGGCACGTTCGGACGCCGTGCCCCGATCCACGATCTGCTCGAGTTCCCGATCGCCCCCCAGCCGGCTGACCGCGAGAATGGTGCCCCCATGCATGGCGAACAGCAGCGTGGAACCGTATAAAAAGACGATCGACAGGCAGTGAAACGGGTTGTAGAAGAGATTGCCGTAGCGGATCGAAAAGGCCGCCGTCCAATCGAGATGCGGAAAAATACCGAAAGGAACGGCTTCGCCGAAGCTTCCCATCAACACCGGCCGTATGATACCGAGCACCAGCATCAACCAGATGGCGGCCAGGAACGCCCAAGCGACATGGGTGCCCATGTTGAGCGCGCGTGCACGCCGATACATGCGCAGCCACCAGAGCAACACCGACGTGGTCATGAAGAAACCCGCGATCAACCACCAGCCCCCCTCTCGCAGAGACGGGAAATGCAAACCGTTCGCCGGCGAAGGCGGCTCGAGGGCCAGCCATGGCAACTGACGAATGAACTGGATGGGGTTCCAGTGCACGGAGGCGAACATATTGAGCCCGATGATTTCGAAGGCGACGAAGCCGCATATCAGCGACAACAGTCCCGTCGTGCCCAGATAGAAAGGTCCGATCTGCGCGTCGCCGAAGCGGCCCAATAGTTGACTGAACCCTCCCCCTTGGCGCCCCCATATTCCACGGGGCAGCGCCACCCCCGGGTATGCCGGCGCGTGGACTTGCACGCGTGTAAAGATATTCTGATATTCGATCATGCTGTTCCCCGGGCAGTTACGTTCAGTGCCAAATCGACAGGTTCAACCACCAGCCCCACCATTCCGGCCATCCGCGCGTCCAGAACGGACCGCTCAACAAAATACACACCGCGCTCCAGAAACCAGCGCTGATGGCGAGAAACAAACCGAGGCGATGGATGCCGAGCGACCCAATTGAATAGCCGATGGTGTCGCGGAAGTAGGTGTTTTCGTGTTCGGCCGTTTGCACCGTCCCACTCTTCGGATTGACGGCCGACAAAATGACCGCCCCGTGCATCGACAAAGACAGGGTGGTCGCGAAGAAGAATGTAACGGCCAGCATGTGGGCCGGGTTGTAGTGGAAGTGCAGGTATTGGTAACCGGTGTTGGACACCCAGTCGAGGTGACTGAAGATCCCGTAAGGAAAGCCGTTGCCCCACGCACCCATCAGCAAGGGGCGGATTATTTCCAGCGACACGTAGGCGAAGATGGCCGCGCCGAAAGCAAACGGGACGTGATAGCCGATGCCGAGCTTGCGGCATATTTCCACCTCGCGCAGCATCCAGCACAAAAACGAGCCGGTGGCGCAGATGGTGATGATTTGCCAAAGACCGCCGTCGCGCAGCGGCGCGAGTGCCAGCCCATATTTCAAATCGGGGGGCGCGATGTTGATCTGCCAGACGTTCCACGTTGGTCCGATCGCGGCTCCCCAGATGATGAGCAGCGTGCCGAGCAGCGTGAAAAACGCGCCGACTACACCGAAAAACCCGACATAAAACGGTCCGACCCAGAAGTCGAACAGGTCGCCGCCCAAGAGGGTCCCACCGCGTACGCGGTATTTTCTTTCAAAACTGAGCATCGCCATTGTAGTGCTCTCTAATCCAGAGTTGTAGCGCCGACCATCTCATCATCGCGGGTCGCTTCCAGCAGCGGCGTGAGACGATTTTTGACGTCGTCGCCATGCCGCTGCCGTCAACGATCAGCCCTAGGGCTTGGCGGAATCCGGCAGCGTCGACATATGCTGCGCAGCGGCCGAAGGCGCCGCATGACCGCCCAACCAATTGAACCTGTCGGTACTGAGCAAGATGAAATGAATCAACAAGGCCAGCACGAACAGAAAAGTGAACAGAGCAATCAACGCTCTGCGAGGATCGAAAAGAAGCCAAATTCTCCACATTGTCGTGTCTCCTACGCGAAACCGTGAATATCAGTGAACTTGAGTACGTACGCGCCCTAGAGCCACGGTCGCCATTGCCACACTAAGAAGTGGGCAACAATCGCAATCACCGTAAATATGATGAAGCTCGTCACGAATATGCCGTGAAACTCCTTCGCTTCTGTCTCCGTCAATCCCGAAAGGGACCCCCGTTTATCGTCAACCATATACATCACCTCCAAGCACAAGGCCTTGCGGCCATCCATCGCGCATCGATCGGCGCGACACCCATGGTCGAAACGTTAAGATCCCGTTCCAACATCCCTACGTCCGAAATTTCTTCGGCCGAATTCTTCGATTCCGTGCAGACGCTCGATGTCCACTCGGTCGGCTCCGGCCTGTGCTGCGGAGCGTTCCGCCGTGTCGCGCAGGCGCTTGGCCGCGGAAATGCGCACCAGCACCGGTTCATTCGCGACGAGTTCGTCCAGTGCCTGCTTGGCTTCATCGGTCCAAGCCAGTTCACGATGCAGCCGCGACGGCGTCGCATCGACTTTGTCCAGTTCCGTGCCGAGGGGCAGAATGTGGAATAGCGCGTCGAACAGCGCATTGCACACTTCTTGAACGAGATAGGTCGCCCCGCTGTAACCCATGAAGGGTGTGCCGGTATGACGGCGAATGATGGCGCCCGGAAAGGACGCGGGAATGTACATGGCGCGCGTCGCACTCTCCGCCATGTACATCCGTTCGTTGAAACTGCCGAACATGATCAGCGGCGGTGTTTCTTTGATGGCCTTGCGCACTGCGTCGTTGTCGGGCTTGACGCCCGCACAGCGCGCGAACGAAAAAACACACGGCAACCCCATTTCCGTTTCCAAAAAATGACGCAGGCCGCGCGAGTAGGTCTCGTTGGCGACCACCGCGAAGCTCGCGGTGCCGAAGAAATCCTGCGTGACCGAACGCCACAGATCCCACAGCGGCTTGATGGTCGTGTGTTTTTCGCGTTCGATGAACGGCTCCGGATCGAGACCGAGGATCTCGCCCAGCGTGCGCAGAAACTTCGTGGTGCTGTGCAAACCAATGGGCGCCTGTAGGTAGGGACGCTCGAGCGTTTCGCACAGCAAACGGCCGAACTCGCGGTACATGCAGACGTTGGCGTCGGCATCCACCAGGCGCGGTACGTCCTCGAGATGACTGCCGAGCGGAAAAGTTAAATTGACGTCGGCGCCCAAGCCCTCGATCAGACGCCGGATTTCCGCGAGATCGCTCGGCATGTTGAAGGTGCCGTAGCAAGGACCGATGATATTGACGCGCGGCTTCTCGCCGTTCGTGCGCACCGGGCGAGCCGGAATCTTCTTCTTGCCGTACTCGGTCCACAACCACGTCATCGCACGATTCGCGCTCTGCCACTGGTCCTCATCGATGGTGCGGGGCAGAAAACGCTGGATGTTGGTGCCTTCGGGAGTCACGCCGCCGCCGATCATTTCCGCAATCGAGCCGGTGACGACCACGGCCGGCAAATCCGGCTGCAACGTCTTGTGAGCACGTTTCATGGCACCCTCGGTGCCGTGTTGCCCCAGTTCCTCCTCGGCGAGACCCGTGACCACGATCGGCAGCTCGTGCGGCGGCAACGCGTCGGTGTAATGCAGTACCGAAGTCACCGGGAGGTTCTCGCAACCCACGGGTCCGTCGATGATGACCTGCAGGCCCTTGATCGCCGTGAAAACGTAGACCGCCCCCCAGTAGCCGCCGGCGCGATCATGGTCGAGCACGAGCATCAGACCATCTCCTCGGCTTTGCGTTTCGCGGCTAGTTTTGCCAGCTGCGCCCGGTATCGTTCGCGATACGGGCCGTGGTCCCCAGGTGAGTCTTGCCAGATGCCCGCATTGTGGCCGGTGCCCACACCTTCGAAAAATTCCTTCATCTCGTCGAAGCGCGCTCGATTGCCGAGAGCTGCATTGACGACCTGCGCCATGGAACCCGCGCCCGACGCGCCCATCAGCGGACGTGCGGAGATCAAATTCGTGAAGTACAACGCCGGTATGGCCAGCTCCTTGGCCTTTTGCACGACCGGCGTGGTGCCGATCGCCAGATCGGGTTTGAATTCGCGAACGGCTGCCAGGTCGCGTTCGAGCGAGGCGCGATATTGGACGTGTACGCCCTTGCTCTCCAGCCATTCACGGTCCGGATCCGACCACACCGTTCGCGGACAGGCGGTTCCCACATAAGGAACCTCGGCACCGCTGTCGATCAACAGACGGGCCACCAGCAGCTCGGAGCCCTCGTAGCCGGACACGGTAATGCGGCCACGGATCGGCGACTTCGCGAGCGCGGCTCGAATTTGCGGCAGGAAGCGATTTTGCGCCGCGGCGATTCGGTCGGCCGCCACGCCGCAGGTCTTGCCGATCTCGGCAAGCCACGCTGCCGTGCCGTCGTGACCCACCGGGGCGGAACCCACGATGGGCCGTCCCGCGGCGGCAAATTCGCGCAGCGACGCGGTGTAAAAGGGATGAATGGCCGCGACCGCCGCGCAATCGAGAGCACCATACAACTCGCGCCATTCGCGGGTCGGTACCACCGGGCCCGCGGCGAGGCCCAGCGGCTCGAGCAGCATGCCGATACCCACCGGATCGGCCGGAAACATTTCACCAACCAAGGCAATGGTCGGTCGCTCACCACGGCCGCCGCGCGGCGCCTGTACCGGTCCGTGCGAGGCTTCGGTGCGTGCATACTTCAGCATGGCACCGGCGAGCACGTCCTTGGCTTCCGCATGGGTCGGCACCCCGAAGCCCGGCACGTCGATGCCGATGATGCGCACGCCGCGGATCTCCTTCGGCAGCAGTTGCAGCGGCACTCCCGAGGCCGTGGGCACGCAGAGGTTGATGATGACGATGGCATCGTAATTGGCGGGGTCCGCGAGCTTGAACACCGCGTCGCGAATGTCCTCGAACAGTTTGCCGGTCACCAACGTCTCTGAATTGAACGGCACATAGCCCACGCTGCGTTTTGCCCCATAGAAGTGCGACGTGAACGTGAGCCCGTAGACGCAGCACGCCGAACCGGACAGCACGGTCGCCGTACGCCGCATGCGCAGTCCCACCCGCAACGAGCCGAAAGCCGGACACATGCTTTGCGGCTGATCGTGCGGGCCTTTCGGATAATCGGCGGCATAGCGATCGAGCATCTCGCTCTTGCCGGCCGCCGCCGCGGCCCGTTGCAATACGCCTTGACCGGAATGACAACCCAACCCATTGTCGAAATCCGCGATCTCGGGCGCCGGGGCGACGGAATGTGGTGTGACGCTCATGTCAAACCGTGTCGTACACGATCTCGAGCGAGGCCTTCTCGACGTGCGAGCTGCCGCACATGTCTTCGTGAGAGGCCGGTTCGAGCACCACGTTGCGACCCACGACTTCACCCTTGAACAAGGCCAAGAGGCCATCCTGCGTCAACGGTTTAGGACGCAGCGGCGGCGCTGCCGCGACGTTCGCCGCAAGTTCCTCGAACAGCGGCGCCCAGATCGTTCCGGGCCTTCCGACGATGTCGTAGTTGGCGCTCTTGCGACGAATGTCGTCGTTGGCGGGAATGGCCGCCAATACCGGAATGCCGGCCGCTTCGGCGAATGCTTGGGCCTCGCCGGTTCCGTCATCCTTGTTGATGACCAAACCCGCCACCCCGACGTTGCCGCCCAATTTGCGAAAATATTCGACGGCTGAACAGACGTTGTTGGCGACATACAAGGATTGCAAATCGTTGGAGCCGACGACGATCACCTTCTGGCACATGTCGCGAGCAATGGGTAATCCAAAACCGCCGCAGACCACGTCGCCCAGGAAATCGAGCAGGACGTAATCGAAGCCCCACTCGTGGAAGCCGAGCTTCTCGAGCAGCTCGAAGCCATGGATGATGCCGCGCCCGCCGCAGCCGCGACCCACTTCGGGGCCGCCGAGCTCCATGGCGAAGACCCCATCGCGCTTGAAGCACACGTCGCCGATCTTGACCGCTTCGCCGGCGAGCTTTTTCTTGGCCGATGTTTCGATGATGGTGGGACACGCCCTGCCCCCGAACAACAGCGACGTGGTGTCGCTCTTCGGATCACAGCCGATCAGCAAAACTTTCTTCCCCTGCTGCGCCATCATGTAAGAGAGGTTGGCGAGCGCGAAGCTCTTGCCGATTCCACCCTTGCCATAAATTGCGATGACCTGCGTTTCCTTGGTGGGCGCCGTGCTCGGCACGTCGGCGGGCTCGATGGCCGCTTCCGCACGCAAGGCATCGAGCCGCGTCTGCTGCGAACGCAGCTGGGCGGAATTCGCGAATGAGGTGCTCATGAGATGCTCCAGTCCAAGATCATTTTCAAGCAGGACGGATCGCCGAACGCGGTCCGATAAGCGGCCGGGGCGCACGCCGCAGGCTGTCGATGAGTGATGAGTCCGTTCAGTTTGAAGCGGCCCGATTCGACCAGCGTTTTGACCGCTTGCAAGTCGTTGTCGCGCCATTCCGCCGCTACTCGCAGGCGCATCTCGCGCATGAACGCGGCAGGGAATGCGAACGACAGCGGTTCGCTGTAGAAGCCGGCCAGCACGACCTCGCCGCCCGGTGCGAGCCGTGCGATCAGCTTATCGAGCAGCCCCGCATCGCCGCTGACATCGTAAATCGCTTGATAATCGCGCCTCGCGTCGGCGTCGGGGTGAACGACCGGGTAGCCGGTCGAACCCGCCATCCGACCTGGATTGGTCTCCCAGACGACCACGGAATCGTTTCCGAGCACACCCGCCAAACGCGCCATCAATCGACCGAGGACGCCATGGCCGACGATCAGTATGGGTCGCGACAGGGTCTCGACCGAGATCGCGTGATGAGCGGTAGCAGCGAGCGCCAGCAGCACTCCCTCCTCGCCCAAATGGTCCGCAATCGTCGTCGCGCGCGCTTCCGGCACGACGAGGCGCGATGCGGCGCCGCCGAACAAACCTTTGACGTCGCCGAAGCAGCGTGCACCGGGAACGAAGACGCGTTCGCCGACCCGGCGCATCGACTGCGGCCCCACCTGTGCGATGCGCCCCACCGATTCGTACCCGGGTACCAGCGGATAGCCCAAGCCGGGGAATGGCGGCATGCGGCCGGACCACAATAATCGTTCGGTACCCGTGCTGATTCCGGACCATTCGATGTCGACGATCACATCGTCCGGTTGCGGAGCGTTCAAGCGTAAATCGCTCAGCACCAAGTGTTCGGGCTTTTCCAAAACCACGGCCAAGGTGCGCAGGACAGGATGATGAACGTCGAGGGTCATTAGCTACCGGTACCTGTCAGGCGTGCGCTTCATGAGGTGTCACAATACTCTGACTCTTTACTATGTCAACCTTTGTTAACACTTTCTGTCAGGGCGGTTTGGAGGCCACGATCAATCGACTCTGCAGGGGTTGTCTGGTCGCAATCATTCGCGCATCGACGAATCCTGCGGCGGCAAGCATGCGGCGTAATTCCTGCGGCGTGCGCGCCCGCCCGCTGCCCATTGCCAGCAGATAAAAACCGAAATACGCATCGCCCACCGTTTCGGCACCGGGCGTGCCCATCATCGGCTCGGCCAGCAACACCACCCCCTTGGGCGGCAGGGCATCGTGCACGGCGCGCAGCAGCGCCGCCGCCGGCGCATCGTCGTGATCGTGAATGACGCGCACTAGGCTGACCAAGTCGGCTCCGCGCGGCAGTGCCTGCGACAAAAAACTTCCGCCGACCGCACGAGCACGCGACGCCAAGCCTGCCGTCGTGAAGCGTTGCGCCGCACGGTCGGCCACGGGCGGTAAATCGAACAGTTGCAATTGCAACGTAGCGCAACGGGTCGCGGCGGCGATCAGAAAGCTGCCGTCCCCGCCGCCGACATCGAGCAGACAGCGATGTTTGTCGACCGAATAGGCATCCAGAATTTCATCGGCCACCAGCGGCAACGACGCTCCCATGAGCGTGGTGTACGGCACCGTCGAGGCGCTCGGCACGGCCGCCGGTTGCGCGGCGCCGGCATACGCCCAATAGCGAGCCAGTTGCGTTTCCCCATGCTCGCCGCGCAGCAAGCTCACCGGATCGTGCAAATCGGCGTACAACAACTGATGATGCAGCACCATGGCGCTGACGGCGGGATTGCCCACCATGGCAGCGCCGAGCGGTCCAAGCCCAAAGCGCTCGCCGGAACGTTTCTCAACCAGACGCAGCGAGACGGCGGCCTCGAGCAGGCGCTCGGTGGATTTCATCGGCACCTGCAGCGCGACGGCAATCGCATCGACCGTTTGCGGGCCCAGCGCGAGAAGATCGAACAACTTCAGGCGCACACACGCGAAGAGAATCTGCGAGTAGACGAACCCCGCGCACACATCGAACAGCGCGCGCGCACGCCGCCGCGCGGTCGGACGGCTCAACGGAAACGCCGCCGCCCAGCGTTGGAAGCGGGGATTGGCAAGCCATCGATCTCGAACCGCGAGGCACCGGTCGGTGAGCGACACGGTGCCGCTCAACTAGGCCGCGGGGCGCGCCAATTCACGCGGCAGCAGGCGGTCGGCCTCGGCAAGAATGTGCGCGCGCAGATCATCCGCGCCCGCACAGCGCGGGATGGAATCGAGCGCCGACTCCACCAACTCCTCCAGCCGCTCCACCGCGGCGCCCATACCGAGCGAATGGACCCGGTTGGGACGTCCCAGCACCAGATCCCTGCCGACGGGCTTGCCGAGCGCTTCCTCGTCCGCGAAAACATCGCGTATGTCGTCCGCAATTTGGTAGGCCTCGCCGAGCCGTTCGCCCAAGGAATGCCACGCATTGGCCTGAAAGCCGGCGGCACAGGCTCCGGCCGCCGTCGCTGCCGCGAACAACGCACCCGTTTTGGCGCGTTGATACTGAGCCAGCGAGACTTGCGCCTCGCACTCCCACGCCTGTCCGGCGATGATGCCGCTGGGTGCGCCGACCGCGCGCGCCACGACGGTGATCAGTGCGCCGAGTCGTGAGGGCACCGCGCATCCCGCGCGCGCCAAGGTTTGAAACGCGAGGACGATCAACGCATCGCCGGTGAGCACCGCGATCCTCTCGTTGTAAGCCTTGTGAACGGATGCGCGACCCCGCCGCGTCGGCGCATCGTCGAAACAGGGTAAATCGTCGTGCACCAGCGATGCACAGTGTAAAAGTTCGATACTGGCCGCCGCGGCGGACGCCAAAGCCGGTGCGTCATCACCGCACGCCTTGGCCACCGCGAGACACAAGCGCGGCCGGATCCGTGCGCCACCCGGCAGCACCGCATAACGCATGGCTGAGGACAACGACGGCGGGCAATCCGATCCCTGGCTCATGCCCAGAGCGCCAGACAAGGAGCGTTCAATTCGCGTAGTGACGTCCACGGCAGCCTCTGTTTGATGTAAAGTTATTTTGTCATTCAGAACTGTCATGCAATATAGACACACATCGTTTGTAGGTCAACGATGATCGGCCCGCTCCGGCGTCATGCCACAGGCGGGTCGGTTGGGTAACCTCCGTGTCGCCGTCATCGGCGCCGGCATCGCCGGTTTGACCGCCGCCATCGACCTGGCTCATCGGGGCTGCCACGTCACCGTGTTGGAACGCGGCAACGTTCCCGGCGGAAAGGTGCGCCAAGTGGGCGGTGCCGATCAACCTATGGATGCCGGTCCCACGGTATTCACGTTGCGTCAGGTGTTCGACCAATTGTTCGACGACGTCGGCGACCATTTCGCCCACCGTGTCCAGCTCATTCGCGCCGGCGTGTTGGCGCGGCACTCCTGGAATTCGAGTGCGCCGCTCGATCTGTTCGCCGAGGTCGAGCGCTCGGCCGACGCCATCGGCGATTTTTCCGGCAGCCGGGATGCGGCTGGATTCTTACGTTTTGCCGCGCAGGCACAACGTATTTACGCCACATTGGACGCAACCTACATGCGGGCGCCGCGCCCCAGCGTGCCGGGCTTGGTGCAACGTATCGGACTGCGCCGCTTGCCCGATTTATGGAATATCCGGCCGTTCACGACGCTGTGGCGGGCGGCCGCAGATTATTTTCACGATCCGCGTCTGCGTCAGTTGTTCGCCCGCTACGCCACGTATTGCGGATCCTCGCCCTTCGACGCGCCGGCCACCTTGATGCTGATAGCCCACGTCGAGCAGGCGGGCGTGTGGTACGTGCAGGGCGGGATGTACCGGCTGGCCGTCGAACTCGCCGCACTCGCCGAGCGACGAGGCGCCACGCTGCGCTACGCATCGGAGGTCGCGCGGCTGCATCTCGAGCGGGGACGCATCGCCGCGGTACAAACCGCCGCCGGTGAACGGATTGCGGTGGACGCGGTAGTCTGTAATGCCGACACCAATGCCTTGGCCATTGGTTTGTTCGGCGACGAGTTGCGCTCCAGCGTGCATGCCACACCCCAAAAATCACGCTCGCTGTCGGCCGTCACCTGGAACCTGGTCGCGCAAACCCGGGGCTTCGACCTGGCGCATCATTCGGTGTTTTTCAGCAGCGATTATCGCGCCGAATTCGACGACATTTTCCGCCACCACCGGCTGCCGCGGGTTCCGACCGTCTACATTTGCGCCCAGGATCGCCATGAGCGCGGCGAGCGGCCGTTGCGCGAGCGTTTGCTGTGCCTCATCAACGCGCCGCCCAGCGGCGATCATCATAGTTTCACTGCAGCGGAGATCGATGCATGCGGCGCTCAAGTCTTTTCTCTCCTCGAGAAACACGGTCTGGCCGTCCAACCCACGGGCCCGACGTGGGTGACCCACCCGGCGGATTTCGAGCGCCTCTTTCCGGGCACCGGCGGCTCGCTCTACGGGCCGGCCTCGCACGGGTGGATGGCATCGTTCCGCCGACCGGCAGCGCGCAGCACCGTCCCGGGTCTGTACCTGGCGGGCGGCAGCAGCCACCCGGGACCGGGCGTTCCGATGGCAGCGATATCCGGCAGGCTGGCGGCGGCGAGCATCCTGGCGGACCGCGTTTCGATCGGTCGGTAGCGCGCAACGGCTATGCCTGGTGGTACGTCGATGCGCTGAGCGACGACGGCGCGTGTGGCATCACCGTGATCGCGTTCGTGGGCAGCGTCTTCTCGCCTTACTACGCCTGGGCGCGACGCAACATCCCGGCCGACCCGTTGAACCATTGCGCTTTCAACATCGCGCTATACGGCCGCGGTGCGCGCTGGGCCATGACCGAGCGTAACGCGGCTCAGGTGCATCGGGAGCCGACCGTTCTGCGCATCGGCCCGAGCCACATGCACTGGACCGGCGAGGCGCTGGAAATTCGCATCGATGAGGTCTGCGCCCCGCTGCCGCGCCGCTTGCGCGGCACGATCCGTTTGCTGCCGCGCGCGATATTCGACCGCTGTTTCATGCTGGACGAGGCCGGTCGGCATCGTTGGACGCCGTTCGCACCCTGTGCGCGGATCGAGGTGTTGCTGTCCGAGCCTGCGTTGAAATGGTCCGGATTAGGCTACTTCGATTCGAATAGCGGCGACGAGCCGTTGGAAGACGGATTTACCGACTGGACGTGGTCGCGCACCGGCGTGCGCGATGCGACCCGTGTCTTCTACGACGTCAATCCGCGCACCACACCCAGTCGATCGTTGGCACTCGAGTTCACCGCCCATCAGTCGCTGGAGGCAATCGAACCGCCGCCGCAGACCGCGCTGCCACCGACGAGCTGGCGCGTCGCGCGGTCGACGCGCGCCGATACCGGATGCCCGACGCATATCCTCGCCAATTTGGAGAATGCCCCGTTCTACAGCCGGACCCTCATCGATTCCTCAGTGCACGGAGCGCGTGCTCCGACCATTCATGAAAGCGTGGACCTCGAGCGTTTTCGCGCAGCCTGGGTGAAGTGTCTTTTGCCGTTTCGCATGCCACGCGCGCTGTGACGCGAGTCGCCGATCACGGCACGCCGGAGACCACGCTCGCCGAGCGCTCGCGACGCTCGAGTCGTTCGAGCCGCTCGAATAAATTCACCACCCAGATCACGCGGTCCCGCACGCCGCGCCGCGCGACCCGCTCGCGCACCGGCGCCCGCTCGTCGATGCCGGG
>CAZZXZ010000004.1:13971-58290 GCA_964658135.1 uncultured Acetobacteraceae bacterium
GCCGGGCGACGCCGGCTGGGCGGGCAGCGAGTCGAGCAAGAAATGAGCTTGCGGGAGTACGTCGCCGTCGAGGTCTGGTGCCGCGCGTCCGCGCGCCGCCACCGCGGCATCCGCCAAGAGCCGTGCTTTTCGTTGCCAGGGAACGACGGCGCGATGACTCACGGAATCGAGCTGCCGCCGGCGCAGCTCATGCCCGATCTCCGCATACAGCAACCGGGCGGCGTACATCCCGGGCCGGCATGCGGGGGGCAAGCAAGCGAGGCCTGAGTCGCTGCGTGCGTAGAACGCATCCGCCTCGACGAGCAGCCGTTTGACCACCGTCGCCAACGCCGGGGTGAACACCGGCGCCGCCGACCACGCCGCTGCATCGATACCCGCATCGTCCAGCCAGTCCATGGGCAGATACAGCCTTCCCGAACGCGCATCCTCGCCGATATCGCGTGCGATGTTGGTCAATTGCATGGCCACGCCCAGATCGCACGCCCGCGCGATCAATGCGGGTCGACGCACGCCCATCAGCATGGCCATCATGGCACCGACGACGCCCGCGACCCGCACCGCATACGCAAGCAGCCGCTCGAACGTTTCGTATCGGCGATTCATGGCATCCCATTCGAAACCCTCGAAGAGCGCCAGAGGAAATGCTTTCGGGATGTCATGCCGCAACACCACATCGGCAAACGCTCGATCGGCGGGGAATGCGGCCGGCCTACCCGAATAAATGTCGTCGAGGCGTTCGCGCAGGTCGAGCAGCGCCGCATGCCGATCCGTGCCGTGATCGATGGCATCATCGGCGGCACGACAGAACGCATACAGGCCGGTAGCCGACCGGCGCAGATGTCGCGGCAACGCCAACGAGGCGGCGAAGAAAGTACGCGACCCACCGCGCAGGCTGGCGCCGCAGGCCGCCAGATCAGCGGCCGAGGCAAAAGTCCTAGCGGGGGAATGACTGCGCATCGGGCACCACTCTATCAAGAACGCGTGCCGATGATAATACGCCGGGCACCCCCGCCCCGGGATGCGTTCCCGCACCCACGAGGTACAGACCCTCGACGTCTGCGCTGCGATTATGCGGTCGAAACCACGCACTCTGAGTCAGCGTGGGGGCCAAACCGAAGGCGGCTCCCCGATAGGACAACAAGTCATCGCGAAAATCCACCGGGGTCATGACGCGCGAACTGATGATGTGCACTTGCAGTCCGGGTAACACCGTGCAGCTCAGATGAGCGGCGATGGCGGTTCGATAACGCTCGCCCTGCTCGCGCCAGTCGATGCCCGCCGCGAGATGCGGGACCGGGGACAACACGTAGAACGCATCGCAACCCTCGGGCGCGAGCGACGGGTCCGACGCGGTCGGGCGATGCAGATACAAACTGAAATCCTCGGCGAGCACCTTGCGGTCGAAAATATCGTGCAGCAAGCCTTTGTAGCGGGGCCCGACCAAGATGGTGTGGTGCGGTACGTCGGGGTATCGTCGCGACGTGCCGAAATACCAGACGAACAAGCTCATCGAATAGTTCGCGCGCGCGGTGGTGCGTCGGTTCCAGCGCCGCCGCACGCCGGGTGGCAGCATTTCCGAGTACAGCATGGCCGAATCCGCGTTCGACACCACGATGTCGGAACCGATCTCCTCGCCGTCGCTCAAGCGCACTCCGGTCGCGCGGCGGCCCTGCGTCGTGATGGCCGCCACACGCGCGCCGAAGCGCAGCCGATTGCCCTGACCGCGAATCAAGTCCACCATGCCCTCGACGATGCGGCCGGTTCCGCCGATGGCGCAATGCACGCCCCACCGCCGCTCGAGAAACGCGATCAACCCATAAATCGACGGCGTTTTAAAGGGATTTCCACCGACGAACAGCGGATGAAAACTCAGCGCGAACCGCAGACGCGGACTCTTGACGTAGCTGGCGGCGAGGCCGTAGACGCTGCGATAGCTCTTCAATCGCCACAGCTCCGGCAGCAAACCCAGCATCGATTGCAGCGAATCGAACGGGACGTGCGCCAAGCGCTCGAAAGCAATGTCGTAGATTGCTTCACTCGCTTGCAAAAAACCCTGATAGCCGGCGAAATCGCCGGGCGCCAAACGGTCGATTTGCACACGCATCGCCGCCGCGTCCGCGGAGCAATCCAGCGTCTCGCCGTCGTGATAACGAATGCGGTAAAACGGCACCACCGGCCGCAATTGAACGTCGTCGGCGAGCACTCGACCGCACAGCGTCCACAGTTCCTCGAGAAGAAACGGCGCCGTGATGATGGTGGGACCGGCATCGAACGTGAAGCCGTCTTGATGGAAGACGCGCGCCCGGCCGCCCGGCGCATCGAGATGTTCGAGCACGGTCACGCGAAACCCGCGCGCACCCAGCCGGATCGCCGCCGCGAGTCCACCGAAACCGCTGCCGATGATGACGGCATGCGGACGGTCGCCGTTCACGAGGCACTCATGGACGGGGGGCAAAGGGACAAGATCGTCTGCGCCAGCAGCGAAGGCGCTTCTTCGTGCGCCAGGTGGCCCAGGTTGGGCAATGCGATCACGCGCGCACGCGGAACGAGACGCGCGATACGGGTCGCCTGTTCCGGCGGCACGGTCTTGTCGTTGCCGGCGACCAGCAGCGTCAGCGGAATGTCCAAGCGCGGCAGGTCGGCGACGAACGACCTCAGATCCCAGCTGCCCATCATTCCCAAGGCCCCGGCGACGTGTCGCGGATTGCGCGCCAAGCGCCGGTACAATTCGATCCCCACCTCATCCAGTCGCGAACCCGTACCGCCAAGCATGCGCACCACGCTCGCTCGACTGTCGGCATGCCGAGCGAGCAGGCGCGGCAGCAACGAATTACCGGCCAGCATTTTCGCGAGCGGCGAAAACAGCACGCTCGCCGCGCCCTGCAAAGGCAAAAATGCGCCGTTGATGCTGACGATGCCGCGTGGCCGCGCGAGACCATCCAATGCCATTCGGCACAGGATGACCGCACCCGCGGAATGACCGACGCCATACGACGGCTCGACGTCGAGCGCTCGCAGCAAGGCGGCCACGCATCGGCTCATCCCGTGAATGGAGCGCTGGGCGGAATTCACCGCGTCCGTGAAACCATGACCCGGCAGGTCGGCGGCCAGCACCGAGAAATGCAGGCCGAGCATCGGTAACAAATCCCGCCACGAATGCGCGGACGCGCCCGTGCCGTGCAACAACAAGAGCGCGGGTCCATGGCCGGTGCGTTGCACGTGCCAGCGGATGCCGCCGGCGGTCACGAACGAACTCAAGTCGTGATTGGGCCATGTCGATTTTTCGCGTTCCCAATGGGTATCAGGCGTGGGATGTGACCACATCGGAAAGGGCTCGAGAGGTGGCGAACGGCAAAGGGACGTAGCGTGCATTCATGGCGGCCGCAAGCGCGCCGGCCAAAGGATTCGGTCGCGGCGACGTGTCGACGAACACCGCGGCGATTCCCGACCGACGGACCACCGCGGCAGCGACAAGCGCATCGCCGTGTGCATTCTCGCGCCCGGTGCTGCCGTCGCGGGCTACGTTGGCACGTCCATCGGTCAACAGCACCAGCGTCGGTGTTTCGCCGCGACGCTGTGCCTGGGCGGCCAGCACGGTGGCAGCGCCGAGCGCTGCCGCCAATGGAGTAGCTCCCCCGCCGGGCATGCCCGCCAGACTGCGCTTGGCGCGAACCAGCGAGCGCGTCGGCGGCAACAGAATTTCGGCGCTGCGGCCGCGGAACGAGATGACGGCTACCTGATCGCGCCGCAGATAGCATTCGGCCAGCAGCAGTTCGACCGCGCCTTTCGCCTCGGCCAGCCGATGCAAGGCGGCGGAACCGGACGCATCGACGACGAAGACGGTCAACGTTCTGTCACGCTGCTTGCTGATGGTGACACGAAAATCCGTCGGGGTGACCCGCAGTCGCGCATCGCCATCGAGATGGCGCCCGCGCACCCTTTGCCAGGGCGCCGCCGCGCGTAGGGTGGCGAGCACGTTCATGCGCGCGTTGGCGCGGGGTGCACCGCCGCGCACGCCCGCGGGGCGGCCGCGGCCGAGTCCCTGACGCTGCGCTCCCGCGCGACCGACGCCGCCCGAGCGACCGCGTGTGGGACCGATGCCGGCCCGCAGCCGAGCCAGCAAGCCATGCGGAATAGCGGCCTGCGCAGCCGTGAGCACGTTGTCTTGCAACGGGTCGGCCGGCGCCCCCGGCGCCGCGGCGGTGGGCGCGTCGCCCGCATCAGTTGGCGGTTCACTCGCTTCAGACGGAGCTTCCTCCGCAGCGGGCGGCTCACGCGACTCAACCGGTGCGACCCGCGTCGCGCGCGGTGCCAGGACTAATTTTCCCGCCAACACCGCATCGTCTTCGCTCACCGCTGCCCTGCCGTCGAGTGCGGCAGCGGCGCGCGCCACTTGCACTGCCAGCCAGGACGCGCGCGGCGAGAGAACTCCGAGAGCGAGCGCCGTTCCGCACAGCTTGTCGAGGATTTCATCGTCGGCGCGAACCTCCGCAAGCCGACCGCGAGCCGCCATGATGTCATCGGCGTCGTGCACCGGCATCAAACAGGCACGTGGGTCGAGAAACTCGAAATCCAGGGAAAACGCCATTCGGTCGAGAAGCGACGCCGCAGCACATTCATCCTCTCCGATGCCCTCGTCCAGGGCGACCACTCCCACCCGCGCCGACGGCCGCGCGGATATTCCCTCCCGCAGCAGCGTGATCTCGCCACAATCGAGCACGGCGCCCAGGCATGCCGCCGTGTGCGCAGCCAATCGCTCCGCCATCGCAACGACGATCACACCGCCGTCCGCGGCGGCCAGTACACCTTGCTCGGCGATCGGACGGTTGGCCCTGAGGGTCGCCGCGAGGTCGAGGCCGCCGATCAAACGCTCATCGCCAATGTTGAACGGGATCCGTTTCACAGGTGTGCCCGGCGGCAGCAGGTCGCGCAGCAGTAGCAACCATTGATCCCGAACCGGATGCACCTGCGAACGCAGCCAGACACCGCCGGTTCCGGAAGGATTGACGGCGAACAACGCCGCCACCTGAGCCGCGTCCTCGATGGCGCTCATTCGCCGAACGATTCCTGCAGCGCTTTGTCGACGCGCGCCGATGAGCCGGCTTCGTCGAGCGGATCGCGTCGTAGCCTGTGGCGCAGGGCGGCCGGTGCAACGCGGCGCAAATGCGACAAGTCGACGGTGGCGGCCTCCGCAAAACTCGCATAGGCACGCGCCGCACGAATCAAGGTCAATTCGGCGCGCAGCCCATCGGTGCCCAACGACATGCAAAGTTTGGCGGCGCTTTCGAGAATCGCATCGGGAACCGCCATGGCGGCCAATCGCTTGCGGGCCGCGACGATGCGTCGGCGCAATAAGTCGTCCGGCTTTTTCCATTTTGCGATGAACTTGGCGCGGTCGCGTTCGTACTCGTCGCGACGCTTGATGACTTCGACCCGCGACTTAAGGTCGGTGGGAGTTTTGACTTCGACGGACAAGCCGAAGCGATCCAGCAACTGCGGTCGTAATTCTCCTTCCTCCGGATTGCCGCTGCCGATCAAGACGAACCGCGACGGATGACGTACGCTCAAGCCTTCTCGCTCGACGAGATTTTCACCCGAGGCCGCCACATCGATCAACAAATCCACCAAGTGATCTTCTAGAAGGTTGACCTCGTCGATATACAAAAAGCCGCGGTTGGCGCGCGCCAATAATCCGGGTTCGAACGCTTTGATACCCTGTGACAAGGCACGCTCCAGATCGAGCGCGCCGATGACGCGGTCTTCGGTGACCCCGAGCGGCATGTCGATGACGGGCACCGCTATCTTTCGAGTTTTGAGTGCCGTGCCCTGGCGCAACTTGTCGCGGCACTCTTCGCACAAGGAGCCTTCTTCCGCCGGATTGCATGCATAACGGCAACCGACGACCGCCACCATGGGAGGCAGCAAGGCGGCCAACGCACGAATCGCGGTCGACTTGCCGGTGCCACGGTCGCCGAATACCAGAACGCCGCCGATGGTCGGGTCCACGGCCGAACTGATCAAGGCGAGCTTCATGTCTTCCTGGGCGACGATTGCGGAAAACGGAAATACCGGTCTATAGGCGGCTTGCATGGGCGCACCTTGGCACGCGGACAGTGAAAAATCGAGACCTGATTATACATACGGACCGTTCCGATGCTCGCGGCCGTACTTTTGCAGCTACACTAACCGCGGCATGAAATATTGCATGGCTGCGGCATCGATGGCATGGGCATGAGCTGGCTCACGCCCGCCGAGAGCGAAGCGCTGCATTTGAGTCTGGCGGTGGCAATACGCAGTGTGCTTTTCAGCCTGCCGGTGGCCATCATTTTTGCCTGGGTGCTGACTCGACGCTTTCTCGGCAGAACCTTGCTCGATGCAGTCGTGCATCTGCCGCTGGTACTCCCGCCGGTCGTGGTCGGCTACGTGTTGCTGCTGTTGTTCGGTACACACGGAATCATCGGGTCGTGGCTGCAGCGCGCCTTCGGTGTCGAACTCGTCTTCACGCGCAACGGGGCGGCGCTGGCCACTGCGGTCATGTCGTTTCCGCTCATGGTCCGGGCCATGCGAATTTCCTTGGATACGATCGATCGCGGACTCGACGACGCGGCGCGCACGTTGGGCGCGCGAGCGCTCGACCGATTCGTCACCATCACGCTTCCCTTGATGCTGCCGGGCATCCTGGCGGGCGCGATTACCGCCTTCTCCGCCGCTCTCGGCGAATTCGGTGCCGTCATCACGTTCGTCTCCAATATTCCGGGCGAGACGCGCACGCTACCTCTTGCGCTGTATACCGCCCTGCAGTCGCCGGGAGGCGATCATGCCGCCGCGCGGCTGGCGTGCTTATCCTTGCTGCTGGGTCTCGGCGGCCTCTTGCTGTCGGAGTGGTTCGCGCATCGCGTACGCCGCCTGCTGGGGCATTGATGTTGGCGGTTGCCGTATCGAAGCGCCGCGGTTCCTTCAATTTGGACGTCGCATTCGAGGCGCCGACGCCCGGCGTGGTGGCTCTTTTCGGCCGCTCGGGATGCGGCAAGAGCACGCTGGTCGATATCGTGGCCGGACTGCTCGACGCGGACGCCGGCCGCATAGCGATCGACGACACGGTACTGCTCGACACGGAGAAAGGATGGCGTGTGCCGCCGGAGCGGCGCCGCATAGGCTACGTCTTCCAGGACGCCCGTCTGTTTCCCCATTTGCGAGTGGCGGCCAACCTACGTTACGCGGCACAACGCGCCGTCGGCGTGCCGTATGTCACTCTCGACGGCGTGGTCGAGCTGCTGGATCTGAAGTCGTTGATGGGACGCCGCACTCATCAGCTTTCCGGCGGCGAGCGCCAGCGCGTGGCCATCGGCCGGGCGCTGCTTGCGCAGCCCCGCCTCCTATTGCTCGACGAACCGTTGGCCGCACTCGACGCCGCGCGCCGCGCGGAGGTGTTGCCATATCTTGAGTCGTTGCGCGATCGGTTGGCCATTCCGATGATTTACGTCACGCATGATTTCGACGAGGTATTACGTCTGGCGACCTACCTCGTCTTGTTGCACGACGGCACCGCGATCGCACAAGGCGGAGTCGGCGAGATGAGTTTGAACGCACATCTGCGCGCCATCGTCGGACCGGATTCGGTGGGCGCGATCATCGACGGCGAGGTGCTCGGCGTGGATGCGACGAGTCAACTGATGAGGGTGCGCGTGGGTCGCGGCGAGCTCAAGGTGCGGCGCATGCCGCTTGCCGCGGGCGCTCGACTGCGGATTCAGCTGCTAGCGCGCGACATCATCGTTTCGACACGGGCGCCGCAGGACCTCAGCGTTCGCAACACGCTGCCCGGACGCATCACGGCCATTCAAAGCGACGATGCCGACTCCGACCTGATCACCATCGACATCGGCGCACAGGACATCCTGGCGCGCGTGACGAAGGCGGCGACGCGCGATTTGCGGTTGCAGCCACAGCTGCCGGTCTGGGCGCTGGTCAAGTCGGTCTCGTTGCGCGACCGAGCATTTTCCGCGCCTACTGCGGGCGGGTCCCCAGGTGCATGATGCCCACGATATGATCGTCCGCAGCCAAACCGAGCGTGGCCTTGACCGCCGGGTCGTACGCCGCCACGCCGGTTTTCCACATCACGCCGTAGCCCAGAGCGTGCGCGGCCAAGAACAAATTCTCCGCAGCCGCAGCGACCGCCACCACCTGTTCGATCTCCGGCACCTTGCTCTGTTCGCGCCGCACGGTGCACGCCACGACCACGATCGTGGGCGAGCGCACGACCTTTTCTTGCTCCGCGGCAAATTGTTCCTCGGTCATCGTCGGAATCCGCACACGTTTGGCGGTGGCTGCGGCAAGTGCGAACTTCGGTCGTAATTCGTCATCGAGCACGATGAACGTCCACGGCTTCAAGCGGCCGTGATCCGGAGCGCGCCCGGCCGCTTGCAATATGCGTTCGAGATGCTCCGGAGAGGGACCGGGAGCGGTCAGGCGTGCGGCCGAGGACCGCGTGTCGATAGCAGTTAACAGTTCCATAGGTACCTTCCGCCGCGGGGAAAACTTTTTTCATATCACATATCGTGACAGCAATTCCGGCATTACGTTACATCGAAATCCAACTCGGTCGAAACAGTGACGCAAGCCACCCCGGTTCTCGATGAACTTGAGACATCCGTAGCGCCCTCGGCAGCCGCGAACTCCCACACTACGGCTCAGCATTCAACCCTGGAGAGAGACGTGAGAAAGCTGTCGCTGTGTGTGGGAATCTTGTTCGCGGTGGTAGCCAATGCCGAACTCGCCGCCCGGGCGACGCTCGTCGGTCAGCATATGCATTTTTCGGCGGGCGGCGCTGCGGTGCTGGTCTGCGAATATTCCGGACAGCGCACGAGATACGAAATCGTCTCCCCGCGGGGCAGCTGCGCGCGCTTTATCGAGGTGCAATAAATGTTCAACGCAACGACGGCGCGTCGCACCATGGTCGAGTTCGAAAACGGTAAGACCCGCATCATGGCCGAGGCGCGCGACGCCCTCCGGCGAATCGGCATCGAATATCACTGCGTCATGTTCGACGTGCACACCACCGACCCCTTTCCGACGGGCGCGACGCTCACGGTGACCGCCGAGGGCACCAGCGTCAGCGGATGGTTTTCCGCCGACGAAATAGAAGATTGCGAAGCCCGCGTGGGACGCGCCGATGTACGACGGAAAATAGCCGATCTCGTGGCGGGAGTGCGCGAAACAGTCGCCTAGCACGGTCCGCATTCCCGGCACGACCTTGTGATACCTTATTCCGGGACGCTTTAATACCGAAGCGGTCACGTCGCGCGAGGACAACCGTTGCCTGGACAGAGATGGAACCCGATAAGTCCGCCTTAGGACCGGCGTTCGCCAGAGCGTCCGAGGCGCCGACCATCATCTTGGGGGATGCAGACAGCGGAGAGGAAAAAAACTCGGGCACGGAGCACGCCGAGGCGGGTCACGTCGGGGCGGGAGATGTAATCTCCGAGCGCTTTCGTTTGCTCGAACTGATCGGCGAGGGGGGCATGAGCCGGGTTTTCAAGGCCGTCGATTTGAACCCACCCGATGCGGGCGCGGAGCCGTCCTACCTCGTTCTGAAAGTATTGAAACGTTCTTTTCCCGCGCATTCGGAAGCGTTTGTGTCGTTGCAGCGCGAAGTCGCCAAGCTCGCCCGGCTCGCTCATCCGAATATCGTGCGCATGTACGACTGCGAACATGCAGATGCGGCGACGTTCATCACCATGGAGTATCTCGTCGGCGACTCGTTGTATGCGAGCCTGCATGCGGGCTTGCGGACAGCCGACGCGCATTCCATCATTGCGCAAATCGCCGACGCGCTCGATTACGCGCATGGGCACGACGTCGTGCACGGCGACCTGAAACCCGGGAACGTCTTCATCACCGACCAAGGTAAGGTGAAGGTCATCGACTTCGGCATGGCGCCATGGCGTGCTCGGCCCAAAACCGCTTTCGAGCGGCGGCATTCCGCCGCCGACCGGTCGACGATCGCGGTCACTCCGCGCTACGCCAGCCCGCAGTTGATGGCACGCCAGAAGGCCGCCGTCACCGACGACCTGTACGCGCTCGCCTGCCTCGCCTATGAAATGCTGACCGGATGTCATCCGTTCGAGGGATCGGACGGGAGGTTACCGTTGCCGTTTCCACCGCCTCGTCGCGAGGGCTTGACGGCTCAGCAGTACGCCGCCATTTTGCATGCTCTGCAGCCGCGCCGAGCAGACCGGACCGCGAGCGTGCGACAGTTCTGCGCTGAGTTGTCGCAGATGGAAGCCGCCCAGGTACCACGGCGGCGCGCCGGCTTCGGACGTGTTGCCGCGGTGGTCGTCGCCGCAGTAGCGGCCGCGGTTTTCGGCTGGTTCATGCTGCGCAGGCCGGCGGTCGTCGCGACACCTCACCCACCGGTCGGCGACGGCATGCCGGCAGACGTTGCTGCACCCGCGCCGCCACCGCCCATGGCGACCGACGCGGCCGCGACCGCTCACGCGGTGCTGCAGGACTGCCCGACGTGTCCGTCCATGACCGCACTGCCGCCCGGACGATTTGTCGAAGGGGCGTCGACCAAGGGGCAGGCGTCTGCGTTCGAAAAACCCGTGCATACGGTGGTTATCGCATATCCCTTCGCAGTGTCGACCAACGACGTGACCGTGGGTAATTTTGCCGAATTCGCGGCCGCGACCGGACGCGACATGCAAGGCTGCGATACGTACGACGGCGAGTGGCACGTGCGGCCGACCGCCAGCTGGAAGGAGCCGGGGTTTGCGCAAACCGCGGGTCATCCGGTGGTTTGTACGTCGTGGCACGATGCCGTGGCCTATGCACAATGGTTATCGGCAAAAACCGGTCATCGCTACCGGTTGCCCTCGGCGGCCGAGTGGGAATATGCCGCGCGCGCCGGCGCCGCCGCGCTGCCTTGGAACTTTGCCACGTCGGGGGCTTGCAACTATGCCAACGTTGCCGACGAAAGCGCGGCTCGGCGGTTTCCAGGCTGGGCGGTGTTCGCCTGCGACGACGGATACGTCAATACGTCGCCGGCTGGATCGTTCACGGCGAACGCCTTCGGCCTTAACGATATGCTGGGAAACGTGTTTCAATGGACCCAGGATTGCTGGCATAAAGATTACGCGGGGGCGCCGGTCGATGGGTCGGCGCGCCGGGAAAAGACGTGCGTCGACCATGAATTGCGCGGTGGATCGTGGTTCAGCTCGCCGACCTACGTCCGAGCGTCGTATCGAAATCATTTCGCCGCCGACTATAGAACCAGTAGCGTCGGCTTCAGGCTGGTAAGGGAGATGGACCGGTGAACACTTTACTTTCCGTGACCGCTGCGGCGCTTGCGATGGTGTCGGCCGTGACGACAGGGTGCGTCACCCGCCCCCCCACCATCGCCCACGTGCACATTGGTCATGCGTTGACCGGCGTGCACGTGACACCCGGTCACAAGGGTTACGTTTTGGTTGCCGAACAAAGGGCCGATGAAACGTTGGAAGCCGCCAAGAGCGCGCTTCGCGCACCCGATCTCGCGAGTCTGAAAGCCGACGTCGCGGCGGCCGTCAATGCCAACGACAGCGAAGACGACTTCGGCCTTAAACAATCGCTGACGTTGGCCGCCAACCACATTTCCTTTGCCGCCACGTCGGCCGACGCGAGCGACAACGTCATCAAATTCGCCCCCGTCTTCAAGGAAGAGATTGCGCCGGTGATCGGTCGTTGTGAATACATCGATTTGCTCGGCTCGGACGTGGCGTCCAGCAAGTCGTTGAAAGAAGCCCACGTGTTGGTTCAAGAAATGATCAAGAGCGCCGAAATCAACGTCTCAGGCGACGACTCGACCGGGCTTGGCGTCAAAGGCTCGATACCTGCCGACTATGGACTGGCGCAGCTGCGCGCACAGCTGCAAGGCATGCTCGCGCGTGAAAATCCGCCCTACCGCACGGTCGACGAGTGGTACTTGTTCAATCTCGTACGTTTGCCCAATGGCCGGTGGGTATTCGACAAATTAGGACGCGGTGGTAACGTCGATGGCTACAAATAGGCTTTGGGGCGTGGTTTTTTTTCTGGCGGCGAGCGCGTCTTACGGGCGCGAGGCGGCTTCGCCGTCGGCCTGTCAGGCGGCCTCGACTCAACCGGCCATTGCGAGCGCGCGGAACTCCGTCAAGGAAAATCCGGATGACGTGAAAGCCAATTTTAGATTGGCGGACGCTTGGAGCGACGCCGGCTGTTTCAATGAGGCGGTTCAGGTACTGCAGAATATCCAGGCCAACGATCCGGACAACAAAGAACTGCAAACCCGCTTGCGGGTGGCGCGCAGTCTGGTCGGCGAGGAACATTTTTTCGACAATCTAGACCGGGCCGACGCGGATGCACGACTCAAACGCAATTCCTTCCGTTGCAGCAGCTTGGCCGATCTCGACGCTTGCAGCGCGGCGGTGCGCGACCGCCCGGATGACCCTACGGTGTTGGTCGCGGATGGGGATGCGCTGATGAAAGCCAACCGCCCCGCCGACGCCGTGGCCGTTTATCGGCTCGCGGCGACCCGCGCCGGATCCCCGCACGATGTGGTGGTCAAGATCAATGCCGCCGAAGCCTTGATGGCCACCGAACCGACGATTCCGCTTTCGGCGCAGCGTGGCCGCGCCGCCACGTCGACTACGGCATCTGCGCCCGCGCAGGCAAAGACGCCCGCACAGGCAACGGCATCGCTACGGGCGCCGGTCAAGCAAGCTAGGCCGCGCTTGGCGCGCAACCAACCGCAGGAACCCACCGTCAAACACTTCTCGAACGCAGCCCCCGAAGCGCAATCGCACTGAGCCCGGCCGCGCGGCGGCTAAGGCGAGGGTGGGGGTAGTTTCTGCGACTTGACGATGTCCCGCTGCATGGGCGCCAGTTTCGCCATCAGTTTATTCTGCAGGCGATAAGGGACGCCGGCACTGCCGAGCGCGATGTATAAATCTTCCGCCAATGCGTTGAATTCTGCCTTGTTGAGATTCAACTTGGCATGCGCCGCGCGCATGTCGCGTCCCGTGTAACGACACGGGCCGTCGCTCAACTGGCAAAGCTGTTCGTAAAGCAGATGTTTGAACTTCGGCATATTCGCGTTCGCGAACGTGAAGTTGATCCTGTCGTCCGCTTGCACGATGTCCCCGAAGCGGTCGACCGCGTTTTGCAACACCGCCTCGCCACCCATGGACGAGAATAACGTGTCATCGTCGACTGCGTGCGCGACGTGACCTAGCATCAGGAGAATCAATGCAACCGCCGGCAATACGCTGCGGCATGCATCCCTACCGTCCCGGCTATGAAAGCTCAAAAGCCCACCTGCAGAGATACATAGGCACCTTGTTGATTGCGTGTTTGACCGGTCGCCGGCCCCAGAATATCACCGAGTCTTACGTAGGCAGCCACGACGGAGACGTGGCGTGACGCCGTCCAGGCGACGAACGCGTCGCCGGCGTCGTGTTCGTGGTCCACTGTGAGATTATCCGGCCGGGCTTTATACTCCACACCGACGGCTATCTTTCGCGTCAGAATGTAAGCAACCGTCGCCTCCGGCTGGACCGAGCGAGCGTGTTTCAAATCACCACCGAAGCCGAGCAACCCGAACTCGTTGGCGTTGGTGTAACGCAGCGTCAAATTCAGCAGCAAACTTTGCGCCAGATACACCTTGGTCGCACTCAGATAGAAATCGATGCCGTTGGCCGACAAAGCGCCCAATTGACGCACGTTGACGAGACCGCTCGTATTGCTGATGCCGGTGTTGCGCTTGTATTGCACGCCCGCCGCGGTCTGCGGCGCCCAAGAATCCTGGTCGTAAACCGCATCGCCCGTCAGGCGCACTTTGAGCCCGTATATTTGCTGTTCCACGGATAGCCCGTTGAGGTCGGTTCCCGTGACGTCGAATTTGTCTTGGGTGAAGGAAGCCTCGATGCGATCCAGCGCGGCCACCGCGACGCCGTAGCTCTCCAAACGAAAGTCGCGCAGCGGCACGAAAGTATAGTGGGCGTTCGCACCCCAACTATCGGCGGTGCCGTAGCCGGTGATCAGCGCCCACGGCACCAGCCCTCCGCCACCCGCGCCATCGATGTCGCTAAAACCTGCGGTGAGCGGCAACTTACCGCCATCCGGCGCCAGATTGCTATCGAACGGTGTGCCGGCCGCGCGTGCGCCGTGCTGCGCCGAAAACACGCCAAGCAGCGCCAGCGCGCCAAGCAATGCGCGAATGTGCACCCTGCCCCGAGTCAGCCGATTATTGGTTGCGGTCACTGTCATGTCGGATCCCTCGTCAGGATTGTTGCACGTTCTCCGGGTCGTTTCTCGGCAAAGTTAGTCCAATTCCTACACGGGCTAGAGCGCTGTGCTGCTTCTGCGCGAGCTTGGCTGACGTAGCCTCGCTAGCGGCGGGATCGGCTCACTCATCACCATCGAGAGCTTCGTTGCATATTCATTTGGATCTCATCGGCGGGTTGGCGGGAGACATGTTCATCGCCGCACTGCTCGATGCGTTTCCGGAGCATGAAGCGAGCGTGATCCAGTCCGTAGCGGCGCTGCAGGCTTCTTCCATCGTCTGTCGCGTCGAACCATTTGCGGATCGGGTGTTGCAGGGCCGGCGGTTTTATGTGGAAGCCGCACAAGAGTTTTCCCTGAATCCCGCCGCGCATGTTCATACGACGTGGCGTTCCATCCAAGCCCGGATCCGCGCTGCGGACTTGAGCCCGGGCATCAAAGGGCACGCACTCGCGATTTTCGGATTGCTGGCTGACGCGGAAGGCTCGGTGCATGGAGTTCCTGCGGAAGAGGTCGAATTTCACGAGGTCGGTGCGTGGGATTCCATAGCCGACATCGTCGGGGCCGCGGCGCTCATCCACGCCCTCGCCGCCTCCTGTTGGACTGCATCCCCGGCACCGCTCGGCGGCGGCCGGGCCCATACGGCGCATGGCGAGCTGCCCGTCCCGGCGCCTGCCACGGCACGGTTGTTGCTCGGCATGCCGACATTGGACGATGGAATCGGCGGCGAACGGGTGACGCCCACCGGCGCCGCCATCCTGCGTTATCTATGCCCTCCTTCATCGTCTTCGGACACCGGCGCCAAGAGTCCCGCCAGCGCGGTCAGGAGATTGTGTCGCATCGGCACCGGGTTCGGGGCGCGCCGTTTACCTGGGCTCAGCAATCACGTTCGCGTGTTGTGTTTCGAGCCCATCGCGGTGAGTAGCGGCGGGCAACGAGAAATATCGGTGTTGGAATTCGAAGTCGACGACCAATCGGGCGAGGATCTTGCTACCGGCCTCGATCGACTGCGTGCGCACGCGGGCGTGCTCGACGTCGTTCAAACGGCGGTCTTCGGCAAGAAAGGCAGGCTGATGATGCACGTCAGGGTGCTCGCACGCCAAGCCGAGTCGAGCGCGGTGGTCGAAGCCTGTTTCCGTGAAACGACGACCATTGGCCTGCGCCGGCATACGGTCGAGGGTATCGGTCTGAATCGCTCGCTGGATGAGGTGTGCGTCGACGGGCACCGGCTCCGGGTGAAACTCGTCGAGCGGCCCGGCGGTGTCACCGCCAAAACCGAATGCGACGATGTACGTACCCAAGACACCCATGCGGAGCGCGCGTCGATGCGGCAGCGTGCCGAAGCCGCCGCGCTTCTCGAGAGAGCAGTGCTCGATGCATAGCGCGCTCGAACAGGTATTGCTCTGTATCCCGAGCCCGGCCATCGCGGTCAGCGGTGGTGTGGACAGCGTCACCCTGGCCAGCGCCGCCTTCGAGCTGTTGGGCGACGTTGCCATGCTGCACGCCGTCTCCCCGGCGGTACCCGCCCAAGCAACGATGCGCTTGCAGCATCTGGCCCAGAAGCGCGGCTGGCAGCTGACGTTGGTCGACGCGGGCGAGTTTGAAGACCCCAACTACCGCGCCAATCCGGTTAACCGCTGCTTTTATTGCAAGACCAACTTGTACGACGCCATTCGGACGCGCACCAACCGGCAGATCTTGTCGGGAGCCAACTTGGACGATCTCGCCGAGTACCGGCCGGGGCTCGATGCCGCGCGCCGTCATGCCGTTCGTCACCCGTTCATCGAAGCGCGCATCGACAAGCAAACCATTCGGCGCCTTGCCAAGGAGATGGGCCTCGACGAGGTTGCCGAATTACCGGCTTCGCCATGTTTGTCGAGCCGCATCGAGACGGGCATCCGCATCGAACCGGCCACACTGGCCTTCATCAACGATGCCGAGCGCGTCGTGGCTGCGCATTTGACCGCGCACACGGTGCGCTGCCGCATTCGTGCGGCAGCCATCGTCATCGAACTCGATGGACCGACGTTGGCGCGGCTGTCGGCCTCCGACGCGGAGCACCTGACAGTGCTGGTAGCCGCTCAGGCGAATCGACCGGCGCAGCTGCCGATCGTGTTCGAACGGTATCGCAACGGCAGTGCATTTCTGGTCGAGCGGCGGGCATGACCGCCCCGACGCAGGAAGTGCGACTCGATTTCGATCGGCGTCGCCGCACGGGGCTCGACGAGACCATCTACGCGCAAGGCAAGTCGCACGAGCAACTCGACGTGATTCTCGGGCAGGCGCACGCGCGCGAAGCGTCGCTGCTGCTCACGCGATTGTCGGCCGAACAATTTGCATCCATCGCGTCGCGCTGGTCCGCCCACCTCGATTATTGTCGGGTTTCCAGAACCGCTTTCTTCGGCCAGGTACCGAGCTTGGACCACGTGCCATCCGTCGCCATCGTCGCCGGCGGCAGCTCCGATGCCGGTGTGGCATGCGAGTCGGCACGCACATTGGCCTTCAGCGGAGTACGCAGCACATCGTTCATAGACGTAGGTGTCGCTGGTTTGTGGCGCCTCTTGAAGCACGTTCCCGACATCGGCGATTTCCCGGTCGTCATTGCGATAGCGGGCATGGATGCGGCGTTGCCGACCGTTTTGGGCGGACTCATTCCCGGACTGATCATCGCCGTACCCACTTCGGTGGGTTACGGCGTGGCGACGGGTGGTCACACGGCGTTGAACGCGCTGCTCGCCAGTTGCGCGTCCGGGATGACGGTTGTCAACATCGACAACGGTTACGGAGCCGCGTGCGCCGCGCTGCGCGCGCTCCGCATGTGCGCGTCGCGGCGGCCGGACCAGGCGACGTCGCTCTATGCTGAACCACCTTCCGAATTGCATTCGTTTTCCTAACCCTGGAGTCGCCCTTGGAACGTCGTAATTTTTTGAAATCCAGCATTGCCGGTGCCGGCATGACGGCCGCCGGTGTCCGGGCAGGGACCGCTCCGCAAGCCGTTGCGCCCACCGCGCCTCCCACCAACCCGGACGGGACCACGGTCTCGTTGGACCCCCACCAGTTGCTGCGAGTGACGGATCCGGGTGAACGTCATGGTGACATGCTGTATCGCACACTTGGCCACACGGGGGAACGCGTGTCCCTGATCGGTCTGGGCGGCGCGCATCTCAGTCGAGCGCCGTTGACCGAAGCTTCCGCCGGAAAACTGATCCACGCGGCGTTGGATCGAGGCATCAACTTTCTCGATAATTCATGGGACTACGGGCACGGCAACAGCGAGAAATGGATGGGCACGGCGCTGTCTCAAGGCGACTATCGGCAAAAGGCCTTTCTGATGACGAAGATCGATGGACGGACCGAAGAGTCGGCAAGATCCCAGTTGGACGAATCGCTGACCCGCCTCAAAACGGATCATATCGATCTAGTGCAATTCCATGAGGTGTTGCGTTTCGATGACCCCGACCGGATTTTTGACGAGCAGGGTGCCATGGGCGCTCTGCTGGCGGCCAAGAAGGCCGGCAAGTTGCGTTATATCGGCTTTACCGGCCACAAGGATCCGCGTATTCACCTGTACATGTTGAACGTCGCCCAGCAACACGGGATCGTCTTCGACTCGGTGCAAATGCCGCTCAACGTCATGGATGCCCACTTCAGATCGTTCTCGCATCTGGTCGTGCCCGAACTCGTCAAGCAAAACATCGGCATATTGGGCATGAAGACCATGGGCGACGGTGTTTTCCTCAAAAGCGGCGCGCCCGTCACGCCGTTGGAGTGCCTGCATTACGCGATGAATTTGCCGACGTCCGTGGTGATCACCGGAATCGACAGCGAAAAAATCCTCGACCAAGCATTCGAGGCGACCCGGACTTTCAAGCCCATGAGCGGCGATGAGGTTGCCGACCTGGTCGCCAAGACCAAGTCCTTCGCCACGGCGGGCAAGTACGAGTTCTTCAAAACATCCAGTCACTTCGACACGACGGCCAAGCACGCCGATTGGATGGGGGAAGATTCGGCGCTGGTTCAAGCGCTGGGCCCGCCAACCGGCTAGCCATGCGGCGCCCGGCTGTGGTCGGCAACTACGCGGCGGTGTGACTCGTGCCGCGTAGTCGCTCTAGCCGCGTAGTCGCTCCAATCGACTCAGCGCGGCGGCGGTGCGGGTTGCGCTGCCGGTGTTCCCTGTTGAGCGGGTGCCGCCGGGGCTGCCTGCTGTTGAGCCGCCGCCTTGGCTGCTTTAGTCTCTCGATGATGTTGAATGACGCAGCCCGCCGCCGCTCCCGCCACCGCGTGATGGCCGGCAACATGACCCGCGACGCCGCCCACAGCAGCACCCTTGATACACCCTTTGGCTTGGGTCAGGGCCGGCAACAACATGACCGGGGCGGTAAGTACCAATGCAGTTAAAATTTTGAGCAAGATAGAATCCCTCGAACTGTTATGAGCATGATCCACGCTAGTGTAAACCGTCGCGCGCCAAATGCGTGAGAGATCGCAGGCGGCATGAAACACGCTCGCGGCGGCCTTTGGTCGCGTGGGATGATCTCGGCGCTGGGCGCGCAGTTTTTGTCCGCCCTGGCCGACAACGCGCTGCTGTTTGCCGCGCTGGCCTTGGTACGCAAGGATCGTTTTCCGGCGTGGAGCGGTCCTCTCCTGCAGGAATTCTTCGTCGGTACCTACATCGTGCTCGCGCCGTTCGTGGGAACGTTGGCGGATGCCTGGCCGAAGGGCCGTGTGATGCTGGTCGCCAACATCGTGAAATTCGTCGGCGCGCTCGGCATGTGCCTGCAGGTGAATCCGTTTTTGAGTTACGCGGTGGTGGGTACCGGCGCAGCCGCGTATTCACCGGCGAAATACGGCATCTTGAGCGAACTCACTGCGCCCGAGCACCTGGTGAAGGCGAACGGGTTGATGGAGGGTGCAACGGTGGCGGCCATTCTATTGGGCGCGGTGGCCGGTGGCGCACTCACCGACTGGAGCATCGAGGGGGCTCTGATCGCCATCGCTCTGTGTTACGCGGCCTCTGCCCTCAGCGCTCTGTTGATTCCGCATTTGGATCCGGCCGCGGCTGACGCCGATTTTTCCATGGTCAAAAGCGTCAGGATTTTTGCCTCGCAGACCGCCACCTTGCTGAACCGACCCGCCGCCCGCCTGGCGCTCATCGGGACGGCATTGTTCTGGGGGGTGGGTGCCGCGCTGCGGTTTCTGGTCATCGCCTGGGTGCCGGTCGCTCTTCATATCGCGAATAACCGCTTGCCGGCGTTTCTGACGGCCATGGTGGCCGCCGGCCTGGTGGTGGGTGCGGCGCTGGCGGCGCGCTACGTGCGGCTCGAGGCGGTGCATCGTGCTCTGCCCGCTGGTGTTCTCATCGGCGTGGGCGTGTGTCTCCTGCCGCTCGCCAGCAACCTTCCGCTCGCGTTCGTGCTCATGACGTTCGTCGGCGCGTGCAGCGGGTTCTTCGTTGTTCCTCTCGATGCTTTGTTACAAAAACAGGGCGAGGACGGAATCGGCGTCGGTTCGGCCGTGGCGATTCAGAACCTTTTCGAAAATCTCAGCATGCTCGTGTTGGTGAGCGGCTACACGGCCGCCGCGTTCTTGAAGGCGCCGGTCAACGGCATTGCGGTGGTATTCGGCTTGTTCATTGCCTCGGCGATGGGCGCCATCATGCGCAGCGAGCGCGCGTCGCGGCAGGCCTAGCGGGACTGATCGCCGCCGCGGTGGGACCCCTCCTACATCGACTGACGAGGGCAACATGTTTGCGACGCGCGGTTATCCGTGCACGATGCGGAGATGATAAAAGCTCGCGGTCTTGCGGTACTCGTCTTATTCGTCGGTCTAATCTCGGGATGTGCTTCAGTGAAAGAACCTTTACGCGCCGTGCCGCAAGTGGACTTGCCGCGGTACATGGGTGACTGGTACGTCATCGCCAATATTCCGTATTTCGCCGAGAAGAATTGTTTCGATTCCATCGAAAGTTATGCGTTACGCCCCGATGGAAAGATCGACAACTGGTTCACGTGCCGGAAGAAGTCGTTCGAAGCCCCCATGAAACGGATCGCGAACGCGGTGGCGACGGTCACGGATACCGGCAGCAACGCCGTGTGGAGCGTGCGGTTTTTCAAGATCTTCTCGATCAAGTATCTCGTTCTCGATCTTGATCCGAATTATCAATGGGCGACGGTTGGGCACCCGTCGCGCAACTACGGGTGGGTGCTGGCACGCAAAAAGACCATGGATGAGGGAACCTATCAAAAGCTCATGCGCAACTTCGCGGCGCAGGGCTACGACACGACCAAGTTCCAGAAGGTGCCGCAACGGTCGACTGCTCCCTAGATGAACGCTGAACTGCACCTATTGGGCCTCGGTCTCGCGATCGCCGTGGTGATGTTCGCGTTGGTGTGGTCGATTGCGGTACGCATCGACAACTACGGCGTTCTGGACGTGATCTGGTCCTTGAGCGTGAGCATATTGGCCCCCGTGTATGCATGGGTGGGTATGGGTGACGGTTTGCGCAAGACGGTTTTTACCCTGGTAGGGATGCTGTGGAGTTTGCGGCTCGGCTTGTACATTTTGGTCCGGGTAGCGCGTCATCATCCGGACGAAGACAAGCGCTACCGAACGCTGCGGGAGAAATGGCCGGGTCCTGGGCGGTTCTTGGCTTTCTTCGAGCTGCAAGCGGTCATTGCGGTGGTGTTTTCGCTTCCCTTCCTTTTAGCGTCGTCCAACCCGGCACCGGCGTTGGGGACTTTCGAAATCATCGGCTTGACCCTCGCTTTTTTCGCCACCTTGGGCGAATGGACGGCCGACTGGCAAGCGCAGCGGTTCAAACATGATCCGGCCAATAAAACATCCGTGTTGAACGTGGGCCTGTGGCGCTATTCGCGGCACCCCAACTACTTCTTCGAATCACTCACGTGGTGGGGTTTTTTCATCGCCGCGCTCGACTCCCGCTATGGGTGGATCACCGTGATCTGTCCCTTATTGATGCTGTACATTCTTCTGCAGGTCACCGGCATTCCGCTGACCGAGAAACATTCGCTCGAAAGCCGCGGCGATGCTTACCGTGCCTATCAACGCTCCACCAGTCGCTTCGTGCCGTGGTTTCCCAAGACGCGGTGATAAACGGGCTCGGTTGAGCCTAGGCGCGGTTGCGCCTTGACGCGGTTGTCGCTGTCGCTGCGCGGCTCGTCACAATCACAAATGTTTCGTTAGCCGGTCACATTCCGGTCATCAATCTGCCGCACCGTGGTCTGCGTGTTTCAAGCACGCGGAGCCATCACGATGCGAATGCGAGCTGTTTTCATTTCGGACGTGCATCTCGGGTTCAAAGGCTGCAGCGCCGAGCTACTGCTCGAATTTCTGCACGAAGTGGAGACGGAGCGCCTTTTCCTGGTCGGCGACATCATCGACGTGTGGAGCATGCGTAAGTCGATGTTCTGGCCGCAATCGCACAACGACGTATTACGGTGCATTCTCGGCAAGGCCAAGCGCGGCACACAGATCATATTCATTCCCGGCAATCACGACGAGGTCCTAAGGGACTTCGACGGCGCCGTTTTCGGCAACCTCGAAATCCACCAGGAATACGTCTACACCACGCTCACCGGGCGTCGCATGTTGGTTTTGCACGGTGACGAATTCGACAGTGTGGTGCAGTTCAGCCCCTGGCTCGCCAAGTTCGGCAGCCGTGTTTACGACGTCCTGTTGAGCTTGAACCCTTACGTCAACTGGGTACGGCGACACTTCAACAAGCCCTACTGGTCGCTGTCGGCGTACCTCAAGAGCACCACGAAGAAAGCCCTGCAATACATCGACAGCTTCGAGGATTGCGTGGTTCAGGCGGCGCGCAAACGGGGTGTCGACGCCGTGGTATGCGGTCACATTCATCGTGCCGAGATGCGGGAAGTCGATGGCATTCTGTATTGCAACGACGGCGATTGGGTGGAGAGCTGCACGTCGCTGGTCGAAGACATGAATGGAGCGTTGTCCATCATCCACTGGAGTGCCCTGCGCGAAACGCTGTTACGGCCGGCGTTGCGTTCGCGTAGCGTCGCGAGCTGACCCACCTCGACGCCCTTCGGCGCCGATCTCAGGCGGGCGGCAAGCGGAAGAGCGGTTCTCCCATTTTTATTTTGCGGCCTGTACCCACGCCCTCGTGCAAGCACACGCCGGCAGGCGCAAAGACCACGATGGTCGAACCGTGTTGAAACCAGCCCAGCTCCTCGCCTTTGGCCACCGTACTCTCGCAGCGAATCACGTTGGCGCCGCGATACCGCAGATGCAGCAGCACGTTCGCACAATGCAAGCGGATGCTCGCCACCAGGATGGCGGCCACCGGGACCAGTGTGATCACCGTGCCGGTGGTCGACAGCTCGCAGGGAATCACGGCCCTTTCGTTTTTGCAGAACAGGCGCTCGACGCGCTGCAGTGCGATCGGGTTGACGTTCCAGGTGTCGCCGGCGATGTAGGTGACGCGCCGAATCGTACAGTCGTACGGCGCGTGGAATCGGTGGTACATGGCCGAGGTGAGTCGCAATGTGACGAACACGCCGTCGCGGTAAAGCTCCACCAGTTCAGGGTCGTGCAAGAGATCCGGCAGTGAATAGGGAAAGCCTTTCGCCTGAATGACGGTCACGCCGGCGATCTGACCCGCCGCACCCACGATCGCATCGCAGGGGCTGGTGGCCAACCGCGGATCCGCGTCGATTGGACGCACACCGGGCTTCAATTCCCGAATGAAACAGTCATGCATGCTGACGAAATCGCGCGGCTTCGCCTCGCTCAGGTCCAACCCGGCAAAAGCTTTCCAGATGGCGATGCTGCAACGGCAGATCCAGGGATGCTCGAGCTTGCTGAACCATCCGAGAAACAGCGTCAGAGAGCGCCGCGGTATGCGGTTGGTCAACAAGAAATTGACCCGCTCGCCGCGCACCACCGCGTACAGCGCCCGACGTAGCGTCATCTTGTGGTCATACCCTTGTCTTAACCTCATCAAAAAAGGATCATCATGTCATCGACCGAGTTGATCGTGTTCATCGTGCTGGCTGCGACCGTGCTCGTGTACGTCTGGCGGCGCGCCGAGTTGTCGCTGGCGAAGCACCGCTCGCTGGCCGGCCATTCGCGGTGGAGCCGTCGGGTCGCCGCGCTCGTCCCGTTCTACGAATACGACGATGCGCACTTCTTCGGCGTCGACGGTGCGTCGCAAGCCATCGCCGACCAGCGCCGCGGCGGCTTCATGTCGCTGGCGAAGCACTATGCAACGATGTTTCCAAAATCCGCCGCGCTGACCGCGGGTGTCGAAGATCGCATTTCCGATCTGCGATTTACCTCGGCGTACCGTGTTCCCTTCCAATTCAGCGGCCACGTGCTGCGTCACCTGCGCAGCGGTGCCTTCTACGAGCGATCGGACGGTCGGTCACTTCAAGACCTCGACGGCAACCGCCTGATCGACCTGTCCGGCTCCTACGGCGTCAACGTGTTCGGCTACGACTTCTACAAGCATTGCATCGAGAGCGGCTTGCGCCGGGTCGCCGACCTCGGTCCGGTACTCGGTGCTTATCATCCGGTCGTGGCTCACAACGTGCAGCGGCTGTGTGCCATCTCCGGGCTGGATGAAGTGTCCTTCCACATGTCCGGCACCGAAGCGGTCATGCAGGCCGTGCGGCTGGCCCGCTATCATTCTCGACGCCGTTACCTGGTGAGATTCTGCGGCGCTTATCATGGCTGGTGGGGCGAGGTGCAGCCGGGCATAGGCAATCCGACCGCCGCGTCCGACACGCTCACGCTCGCTGACATGAGTGCCGCCACCCTGCGAGTGCTGCGTCATCGCCGCGATATCGCCTGTGTGCTCGTCAACCCGCTGCAGGCCATGCATCCGAATCGCGGCGCGCCCACGGATTCGACGCTGCTCGGCAGCGGACGCCGTGCGCACTTCGATCGCGGCGCCTACACCGACTGGTTGCGGCAACTGCGGGACCTGTGCTCGGCACGCGGTATCGCGTTGATTTTCGACGAAGTGTTCGTGGGATTTAGAATCGCCGCCGGCGGCGCTCAGGAATACTTCGGCATACGGGCCGACCTCGTGACGTACGGCAAGACCGTCGGCGGCGGCCTTCCCATCGGGGTGCTGTGCGGCAAGGCCGGGTGGATGCGCCGATTCCGCACGGACCGGCCGGCGGACATATGTTTCGCGCGCGGCACGTTCAATTCGCAACCCCACGTCATGGGAGCCATGTACGAGTTCCTCAGGCAGTACGACACGCCGCGGATTCAGGCGCTCTATGTCGGCCTGGACGACACCTGGAACCAGCGGGCGGCCGCCTTGAACCGGCGTTTCGAGGCGCTGACGCTGCCGCTGCGCGTCGTCAACTTCTCCAGCATTTGGACCGTGCTCTACGCGCGTCCGTCGCGTTACAACTGGATGTACCAATTCTATCTGCGCGCGCATGGCGTCGCCCTGAGCTGGGTCGGTACCGGTCGCCTGATCTTCAGCTTGGATTTTACCCCGGCCGAGTTCCAAGCCGCCGCCGATGCGATGATCGCCGCCGCGGCGGCGATGCAGAAAGACGGCTGGTGGTCTTGCGACGTACCCCTCACCAATCGTCAGATAGGACGGCAGGTGCTTCGCGAGATGCTTCACGTGACCTGGCGGCGCTTCAGGGGCCGAAGCGCGCGCTCGCGAAACAGCATGACGGGCGCCTTGTAGTACAGCATGACGTCATGAAACGGATCGGTGGCGATCTTCGTGAACCAGACCAGACCGGTTTGCACGTCTTGAAGAATGAATAGTTGCACGGTGCGAAACACCAATCCGCCCAGACCCACCGCGAACCAGATCGTACCGACTTGATGGATCACGGCGGACGTACCGGCCGCGGACGCGTCGGCTCGGAACAAGTCCGGAAAGACGAGCAGAATCAGCGGCGACAGCACCCAGATCGACATGAGCACGACTTTTCGCCGCAGGTTATAGCCCACCTTGATCGCTTCCTTGTGTTCGTGCGTCGCGTGATTGACCTCGTCATAGCCCCGCGGTTCGAAAAAGAAGTGGCCGGCCTGCCTGCTCGTCATGGCGATGGACCATGCAATCAAGGCCGCGACCGCCAGGCTCTTGAAGGCGATGACGTAGGCGGCCAAGAACGCCAACGCGCTCAGCAGATGCAGCGACTGATTCGCGCGGCTATGGTGATAGAACCGGTGGTCGTCCCAACGCTGCGTGCGTAGCAAGGCAAGGAAGGTTTGCATGCGTGACCTCGTTAAAGAAAGAAAAGGGAGTCGGCATCGAGACCTCAAGTAATACAGAAGCTATATGACGAAGGGATGAACCTGCCGCTGCAAGCATCACGTCTTGTTATCTTCATGTTCCTGTCATGCAGGAAGCGGAATCTAGCCGCGTGAAAACACTCATCGTGAGCGATGCAGGTCCGCCGCAGGTCAACGGCGTGGTCAGCACCCTGACGGCAACGGCGACATGGCTGCGCAAGTTCGGCCATGAGGTCCAGATACTCACCCCGTTGCAGTTCCGTAGCATCCGATGTCCCACCTATCCGGAGATCCGTCTCGCGCTGCGCGGCTATTCCGGCGTCGAGAAGGTGGTGCGCAGCTTCGAACCTCGTTACATTCACATCGCCACCGAAGGACCGTTGGGGCTCGCCGCTCGGCGCTACTGCCGCCGGCATGGCCTGCGCTTCACGACCTCCTATCACACCCAGTTTCCGGAATACATCCGGGCGCGCACGCCGGTGCCGCTGGCGATGACGTTTTTAGGCCTGCGCTGGTTTCACGGCGCCGGGGAACGGTGCATGGTCAGCACGAAGAGCGTGCGCAACCAATTACAAGACAGAGGCTTCAAGAATCTGGTGCATTGGGGACGGGGTGTGGATACCGAACGGTTCCGTCCCCGCGACGAACAGATTTTGAACCTGCCACGCCCCATCGCCGCTTACGTCGGGCGCGTGGCGGTGGAGAAAAACATCGGCGAGTTCTTGCGCATGGCATGGCCGGGAAGCAAGGTCGTCATCGGCGACGGTCCCGAACGCGCGGCGCTGGTGACCGCCCACCCGCGTGTACATTTTTTCGGCATGCTGCAAGGCGATGAACTTGCCCGGCATCTGGCTGCCGCCGATGTCATGGTCTTTCCGAGCCGGACGGACACCTTCGGCCTCGTGATGCTCGAAGCCATGGCATGCGGAGTGCCGGTGGCCGCCTTTCCGGTCACCGGGCCGATCGATGTGGTCGACGACGGCGTGACGGGAGCCTTGGATTCGACTCTGTCCGTAGCGGCGTTGCGGGCGCTGGACATCGATCCGCGCCATTGTCGGGAGCGTGCGTTGCGCTCAAGTTGGGAGCTCTGCACACGCGATTTTGAACGGAATCTGGTGCTCTGCAGGTAAGGATGTCGTCGAGAATGTCGGGTATCTCGAAGACGGCGCGATTGCGGACTCGTTCGATGTTGCTCTGAAACTCCGGTAGCCGGAGTAACACCTCCGCGATGGCCCTCCGCACGTCGGCGAAAGACTTGAGGACGACGCCTATGCCGTTCTCCAAGATCCAGTCGGTGTTGTAGCGCTCCTGAGGCATGGTGTAGGCATTGCGCACCACGATCACCGGAAGCCCCTGGTGAATGGCTTCGCTGACGCTGCCGGGACCGGGTTTACCGATGAAGAAGTCGCTGAGCGCCATGTAATGGCGGATGTCCTGCGTGTATTGCACGACGCAGCGCGGCGCTTGTGCGGGCAGACGCCGCAGCTCGGCGGCCAGTCGCGAGTTGTGGCCGCAAATGAGAATCAGCTGGGTGTCGTGGAGATGTTCCGCGATGCGTTGCATGCTTTTGGACCCGTGACCACCGAACATCACCATACCGGTCGGCCGCTCGGCATCGAGACCCAGCTTGCGCATTTCACTGCGTCGATCGATGGTGAGCGCCCGATAGAAATCCGGCCGGATGATCATTCCCGACGTTTCGTGCACGATGGATCGTTGGGGCGACACCGCGCGTGCCTGGAACGCCGCTTTGGGCGTGCCGCAGATGACGTGCTGAGGTTGGTTGGGCTCCACCCAAAAGTGCGGCGGATAATCGGCCATATCCGTGAGGATGGTCACATACGGCACCGCCGGCAGTTCCATGGCGAGCGCTTCGTACATGGAGCGATTGAAGTTCGGCACCAGCGATACCACCATGTCGGGCCGGGTACCGCGCCAGTGACGTTGCAACCGCCGCGTGATGATTCGGTGACCGATGCGGATCATGGCCTGTAGCAACTTCAGTTCCTGCGCCAGGCCGAACGTCCACCCGTGCGCGAGGCGGGTGTTGTAGATGTCCTCCGGGTACATCCCGGTCGTCTTTCTGAACAGGCTTTGCGGATCCAAAACCTCGAATAGATTGACCAGGCGTACCCGCCATGGCCGGTTCTGCTCGCGAATGACGGTTTCGAGCGCTTTGGCTGCGGAACGATGGCCGCCGCCCGCATTGAAGTACACCAAGTCGATGGTTTTTAGCGATGTATAATCATGCGTAAGGTCGGCTGCCACGGCGCAACGGTAACCGCCGCGCGTTACGCTTATTTGACAGCCACCGCACATTGGCTGCCCGCCTCGCGGTAGACCCGCTAGACTCTGACCAAGCATGTCAAACATTCGATTGAAATCGCCGCCGCATGACACCCGTGGCCGCACGCCGCATAAACGAGTCGGGCTGCGGCGGATCCGGATCGGCAGGCGCGAAGTCATCGTAGAAGGAAATTCTCGGGCGATTATTCAAGACCTATTCCATTTTTTCATGACGGTCAGCTGGCCCATGCTGTTCGCCACCTTCGCCGCATTTTTCCTGGCGTTCGATCTGCTGTTCGGCTTTCTGTACCACCTGGTCCCCGGCAGCATCGCAAATCTGAATCCTCCCGGTTTCGCAGGCGCGTTCTTTTTCAGTGTCGAGACGCTGGCTACCGTGGGGTACGGGGAAATGCACCCGCAGACGCTGTACGGTCACAGCATTGCGATGGTCGAGATATTCGTCGGTCTCATGTCGCTGGCGCTCATCACCGGCATCATGTTCGCGCGCTTTTCCCGTCCCAGGGCGCGCTTTCTATTCAGCCGCAACGGTGTCGTCAGACCTCTGGACGGCAAGCTCACGCTGCTGTTTCGCGCCGCCAATCAACGTCAGAACGTCGTGCAGGACGCTTCGGCGAAACTGCGTATGCTGCGCGACGAAGTGACCGAAGAAGGTTTTCGCATCCGCCGCGTCATCGATCTGGCGTTGCTCAGGGCGCAGCATCCCATGTTCGTGCTCGGCTGGACGCTCATGCACGTCATCGACGAGACCAGCCCCTTGGCGCGCGAAACCGCCGACTCGCTGCGCCAAGCCGGCTCGGCGTTCGTCCTGACCGTGAGCGGAACGGATGAAAATACCGGGCAAGTGCTGATGGCCCGGGCTGAATATTCGAACACGGATATCTTTTGGAACTCGTCGTTTCAAGACATGCTGGAAGTCGATGAGGCCGGCATCCTGCACCTCGATTACGGCAAGTTTCACGAGGTCGTGCCGTTCGTAGCCTCTGCGCCGGAAAGCGGCAGCCCGTGACGGGGGGCGCCGACCGCCTAAGTGCGTAAAAACGCTTCGGCGGTCCGCAGACCGAGCGCCATGATGGTCAACGCCGGATTGGCGGACAGTGCGCTCGGAAATATCGAGTTATCGCAGATCCACAGGTTGGCAATATCGAAACTTCGACCGTTGCGATCGACCACCGAGTCCTCCCCGTGCGTGCCCATACGGCAGGTGCCGATGGTATGCGCCGAGCGCGGCAGCGCCCAGATGTCGGTGGCGCCGGCCGACTCCCACAGACGCCTCATGAGTTTTTCGGCGTGGTCGTTCAACCGCGCTTCGTTCGACCCGTAACTAAAGCATATGCGGGCCTTGGGCACGCCGATGTCGTCCAACTCGTCCGATAACTCCAGATAGTTGCCGGTCTGCGGCAGACACTCGCCGTTGATACCGAGTCCGGCAACATGGTTGAAACGTTGCAGGTAATCGATCAAGGCGGGGCCCCAGAGCCCACGGCCGCGGGTGACTTGCTGAGCCCAGGTCACCGGGACGATGCCGAGGCTTTGCAGCAGATAGCCGCCGGCGAATTCAGCATCCCGCGGACGCACCATGTCCTCCGTGATGAGCGAGGAGGGATACCCCTTGTTCGGTCGTGTTTCTGACTCGAACGTGCCCCACACCTGGGTGGCCACGTGAGCCATGTAGTTGCGGCCAACCTGACCGCTCGAGTTCGCTTTGCCGATGTGCAGCAACAGTCGTGGCGTTTCGACGGCACCGGCGCAGAGAAACACGGCCGCACAGCGTTGGCGCCGATCGATGCCGCCGGTGCGATAGACCACCGCCGTGATACGCCCTGCCGTATCGAACTCGAAATCATGCACGCTGCATTCGGCACGGATCTCGGCGCCCAGGCTGACCGCCAAGGGCAGATAGGTGACATCCATGCTCGCTTTGGCGCCGATCCGGCAACCCTGATGGCAGCATCCGCAATTGATGCAGGCCGGCCGGATGGCGTCGGACGATTGTTCGAATCGCCGCGACACCACGGCGGCGGGCGCATCGGTGGCACGGATACCCAACCGGGTGCATGCCGCTTGCATCAACTGCGCGGGCGCATTGCGCAACACCGGCGGTAAGGGGTAGCGCCGCGCGGCGTCCCACGGATAGGACGCCGGGCCGGACACGCCGATGAACGCCTCCACGCGATCGAAAAACGGCAGCAACTCAGCGTAATCGATCGGCCAATCATGCCCGACACCGCGCTCCGAGTGCAGGCGTAAATCGCGCGGATCCGGCCGCGGACAAAAGGCCCCCCAGTGCAGCGTCGAGCCGCCCACCCCGGTGCCGCTGTTGTTCGCGCCGAATGCCTGTGGCGCATCTCCGGCCGTCAAACGCTCGCCCAGCCAATAAATGCCGGACGCAGCGATTTCATCCGCCGGAAAATCCTCCGCCGACCAATTCCGTCCCGCTTCCAAAGCAACCACCCGTAAGCCCGCGCCGGCCAGTCGCGCGAGCAGCGGAGCACCGCCCGCACCGGTACCGATCACCACGGCGTCGACCGCCTCGGCGTCTTGGTAGCGCCTCATATGGGTCAAATTCATGGCTTCGCGTCCACAAACGCCGTCGGCTCCCACTCTTCCTTTTCATTCACCCCGACCCGTACGAAACCGCTTTTTGGTTCGCCGTCGCCCCCGTTGGCGATGCCGCTGTAACCCAGCCGAGCCAACGTGTCCGGATGGGCGACGAAACAGCGCACCGCGGCGGCGCGAACATCCTCGAACCAGAGGCGCATTTGCGGCGCGGTCAGACGTGCGTCGGACGCCGAGGAATTGCCGGCGGTGCCCAATCGACCGGCGGCCATCGAAACCAGCAGAGCATCCTGGCGACCAGCCTCCAAGGCGTCGAACGTTTCTCCGCATTGAGCGCGTGCCGCTTCGCACAGGGTGTTCAATCCCGCTCGGTACGCCATGGCGTCGGATGGCAGGTCGGCAACCCGCCACCCGTCGCCCACACCGGCGGCCAATTGCGCATCGATGCGCGCTGCCAAATCGATGGGCTGCGGACCGGCTTGCGGAATCACGCGATCGAGTACGGCACGCAAGGTCCGCAAAGCGTCGCCGCTCATCGCGGTGGGTGCATACGTCGGATCATCGGGCCGCGCCCGCGCCTCGAGGGCTGCGCGCGTTCCGCGGCTGACGCGGGTCGAGCGAATGAGCTGAAGGTAGCCGTTGTTCATCGCACGCGGCGACCGCTGCTCATTTCGGAAACACCGCACTGATCTGCTGAATACGCCATACCGGACCTCCCTGATAGAGCTGGCCGTCTTCGCGGATGAAGGCGGGATCCTCGCCGGTGAGAATCAACACGTGATAGTCGAGCGGTTGCTTACCGATCAGCGGAGCCACCACGCCGGCCACGCCGCCGAGTTCCACATGGACCACGTAATCGGTAGCTTTCCTCGACTGCCCGCCCATCGTGAAGGGCACCTCGCCTACGTTCTTCATGGATAAATGCACGAGGCGAGGTTTTTCGGACGGTACCACGATGGGTATTTTGGTCTCCGGGGCGGTCGGCGAGACGTTCATCAAAACGCTGGTCGCCAATCCGTTCAACGTGTCGGGCGGCATGTCGAAATGCGTTTCCTTGACCTTGCCCGAAGGATCGGTCGAGGTGATCAAATTTTTGCGCACATCGATGGTTACATCCGATGGCGTCGGAAATGACGGGCCACGCTGCAGGTGATGGTCGCTGAGAAGCCGAAAAACACCGCGCTGCGTGAAGACCGTGGTCTCATCATCGAGGGAGCCGTCCAGAAAGCGCATGGTGAGCCGCGACGTCACGATGCCGCCGCGCACCCTCTGAATGAGGTCGCCCACTGCGATACGCGTGCCATCGAGCGTAGTCACTTCGACGAAACCATGCGCGGCGCCTGCCTGATGATGCACCGTGATGGGATCGGCGTGAGCCGCAAGAAAGAGAGGCGCTACCAGTAACATCGGCAGAGCGATCAGACGGGGGCGATAGGTAAACATAACGAGTCCTTGGTCGGTCGGCTGCTTACTATAGAGGGAAACGGCGGGATCGATTAGACTCGCTCGACATGAATACCTTAACGAGCCGGGATCGGCGCTACACCTCGGTTGCGATAGCGCTTCATTGGACGATCGCGGCACTGATTCTGTTCAATTTGGCCATCGGGTTTTTCATGGAAGGGTTCGAGCCGAAACTGCGCATGATCGTGGTGCCGCTGCACGTCTCCGCCGGCATGACGGTTCTGGTTTTGACGGTTTTTCGAGTGGTGTGGCGCTTGCTGCATCCGCCGCCGCCCTTCCCTGCGCAGATGGCGCCGTGGGAGCGCGGCTTGGCGCATGCCGGTCACGGCATCATTTACTTTCTGATGTTGGCCATGCCCCTGACGGGATGGGCCATCATATCGGCTCACCCTCCGCGTCCGGGCGCGGGGATGAAGATCTGGGGTTTGTTTTTGTTGCCGTCCATTTCGCCGATCTCTCATTTGCAATCGGTGGTGCAGAAAGCCGCGCATGAAAACTTCGTTGAGATCCACTCCGTCGGCGGATGGATTTTCGTCGGGCTGCTGGTACTGCACGTGGGCGCGGCTCTCAAGCATCAATTCTACGACCGTCAGGCGGAATTCGCGCGGATGGGAATCGGACGCGTCACTTGATACGGGTCGGTCTCATGACGCGCGAATATCCGCCCAATGTCTATGGCGGCGCCGGCGTACACGTCGAATACCTTGCAGCCGAACTCGCCAAGAAAATACAAGTCGAGGTGCATTGCTGGGGCACCCAAACGGACAACGCCGGCAATCTTCACGTCCATGGACTCGAGCCAATCGCCGAAATCACCGGCCAAACCACCGAGAAATTCAAAACCGCTGTCGATGCATTCGCGTTGAATCTTGCGCAGTTGAAAGAACTCGGTGCCATCGACGTCGTGCATACGCATACCTGGTATGCATCCATGGCGGGTTTTCTCGCGAAAAAGCTCTATGACGTTCCGTTCGTGCTCACCACGCATTCGCTCGAGCCGCTGCGGGCGTGGAAGGCCGAGCAACTCGGCAGTGGATACGCCCTGTCGTCGTGGATGGAGCGCACCGCCATTCTCGATGCGGACGCCATCATCGCCGTTTCGAACAGCACAAAAGACGACATCTTAAAGGCGTATCCCGAAGTCGAGCCGCAACGCATCCACGTCATCTATAACGGCATCGATCTCGACGAGTATCAATATACCGAGGACGTCACCGCCTTGGAAAAATACGGTGTCGACCCTGCCCGGCCGTATGTACTCTTCGTCGGCCGCATCACGCGTCAGAAAGGCGTCGCCCATCTGGTCGAGGCCATCCCGTACATGCCGGCCGGCACCCAGGTGGTATTGTGCGCCGGGGCGCCCGACACGCCGGAAATTGCCAACGAGATTCGGGAGAAAATAGAAGTTCTACGGCGCCGCACTCCGGGTAGCCGATCCGCCGCCGTCGAGAATTTCGGTCCCGATGGCGGTCATTCAATCGCGACCGGTGACCCGACTCATACGGGACACAACATCGTCTGGATCGAGCAGATGGTGACCAAGAAGGAGGCCATTCAGCTCTATTCCCACTGCAGCGTTTTTTGCTGTCCCTCGGTTTATGAACCTTTTGGCATCATCAACCTGGAGGCCATGGCTTGCCGGGCTCCCGTCGTAGCCTCGGCCACCGGCGGCATACTCGAGGTGGTCGTGGAAGGGCAGACCGGTCATCTCGTCTCGTTCGAGCCGGATCCGACGACGACTTTTCCCGTCAATCCCAGCCAGTTTGCCCGCGATCTCGCAGCGCAGATAACCGATCTCTTGAACGATCCGGATAAGGCCAGGCGCTACGGCGCTGCAGGGCGCCAGCGGGTGGAAGACAAATTTGCTTGGTCGGCCATCGCCGACCGGACCATCGAGCTGTACCGCACGTTGATCGGCATGCACGGCGAGCGCCGGGCACGGGCGTAAACCGGCTGCTACGGCCTTTTCGCTAGGGACTGTTCGCCGCGGGTGGCAAGGGCGCGGGAGGTGCAGCCACGGCAGGTGCCGTCACGGGCATTGCGAGCAGCACTGACAAATGCGACTGTAATGTCGGCAACGTCTCGGTGGCGAACTGCTTCGCGTCGGCATCATCGCCCGATGCGCTTTCTTCCTTGAAGGCGGCGATGACATCTTTATGCGACAGGATCTGCCATTCGATGTACGCCTTGTCGAAGGCGTCGCCGGACAACGCGTTGAGTGCGCTGCGTTTGGCCACTTGATCCGCGTCGGGCCGGACAGGCAGGTCGACATGGTTGGCGCTCGCCAACTCCCGCAAATGGCCATTCGCCGCCGTATGATCTTTCACCATCATTTCACCGAATGTCTTCACCGCGCTGGTATTGCCGCGTTGCGCGGCCAACATCCCACCGTCGATCTCGGCGAGTCCGGCCTGTGCGGCCTTTTGATAAAAAGCCGCGTCGGGATTGTTTTGCGCGACGACCATCGTCGGCAGACTCCCTGCCACACTCAGCGTGATCACACCCAGCATAATGCGTTTCAATTTGGTTCTCCTTGACTCGACGCTATTCTATTTGTTCGAATTCTACATGGTTTGCCGCCCACTTCGCGCAGGAGATTCCCGATGACCGCTGACGTTGCCGAGACCCCGACACTGCGTGATGTTCCCATCGGTCTGGCGGACTCCGGGTCACGCGAAGAATTCGACAGCATGGGCAAGGTTTGCGTACCGGCGGATAAATATTGGGGCGCTCAGACACAGCGCTCCTTGCAGCATTTCTCGATCGGCGACGATCGTATGCCGAAGGCGCTCTATCGAGCCTACGGCATCGTCAAGAAAGCGTGCGCGTCGGTCAACGCCGACGGCGGACACCTGGCACATTGGAAGGCCGCTGCGATTTCACAGGCGGCCGACGAAGCCATAGCCGGTAAGCTGGACGAGCATTTTCCGCTGTACGTCTGGCAGACCGGCTCGGGTACCCAGAGCAACATGAACATCAATGAAGTCCTCTCGAATCGTGCCATCCAGCTGCTCGGCGGCGAGTTGGGATCGCAGCAGCCGGTGGGGCCGAATGACGACGTCAACATGAGCCAGTCCTCGAACGACAGTTTTCCCACCGCCATGCATATCGCTGCGCTCACGCTCATCGACGACCGGCTGATACCAGAGCTGGACCGACTTTCCGCGGCGATCGAGACCAAGGCAGCGGGCTGGATGGACGTGGTCAAGGTCGGGCGCACCCATCTCGAGGACGCCACGCCGCTCGCCGTCGGGCAGGAGTGGTCCGGTTGGGCGGCGCAGCTGCGTGCCTGCATCAAGGACATCGAGCACAGCCGCGAGGGCCTGTACGAGCTCGCGCTGGGCGGCACCGCCGTGGGAACGGGCTTGAATGCACCGCCGGGCTTTTCGGTCCAGGTCGCCGGCAGGATCGCACGGTTGACGGGCAAACCCTTCGTCACGGCGCCCAACAAGTTCATGGCGCAGGGCTCGCTCGATGCCATGGTCCGTGCCTCGGCCGCACTGCGCGGCACCGCCGTGGCGCTGATGAAAATCGCCAACGACATGCGCTGGCTGGCGTCCGGCCCGCGCTGCGGCTTGGGCGAACTCAGGTTGCCCGCCAACGAACCCGGTTCATCCATGATGCCGGGCAAGGTCAACCCCACTCAATGCGAGGCGCTGGTGATGATTTCGATCCAAGTGATCGGTGACGATACGGCGGTGGCCTTCGCCGGCAGCCAGGGCAACTTCGAACTGAACACCATGCGGCCGATCATCATCAATAATTTTCTGCACTCCGCGCTCATACTCGCCGACGGGTGCGAGAAATTCCGTCTTTACTCGGTCGAAGGCACCGACATCGACCGCGAGAAAATCAGCGGCTACCTGGACAACAATCTCATGTTGGTGACCGCGCTCGCACCGACGATCGGTTACCACGACGCCGCCCGAATCGCCGCGGACGCTGCGGCGTGCGGATCGACACTCAAGGCGGCGGCGCTGAAGTCGGGCACCATCAGCGAGGCGGATTACGACGCCATCATGGAGCCGAAGACCATGATCGGCCACGGCCTTGCCGGAGCCTGATTCAGGCGCCGGCGACTCGCGCGAGCTGCGTCAGAAAATCATCGATATCCTCGCTCCTCGTTAGGTAAGACGTCACCAAACGGATGGCGATTCCCGACGCGTTGACCGGCGAGGGCCAGCGGTAGAATTTGAAGCCGGCCGCTTCCAGAGCCGCGACGCACGACGCGGACAGCTGCAGAAAAACCTCGTTGGCGTCGACCCGTTGCAGCAGCCCGACCCCGGCAATGGCTCCGAGGCCGCGCGCCAGGGCGGCGGCCATGCTGTTCGCCTGGCGTGCGTTGCGCAGCCAGAGGTCGTCGCTCAGGTAGGCCAACATTTGCACACTCAGAAAACGCGATTTCGACCACACATGTCCGGCACGCTTGCACCGCCGGTCGAAGTCTTGCGCTCTTTGCGGATCGAAAAACACGACGGCTTCTGCGCACAGCGCACCGTTTTTAGTCGCACCCAACGACAGGACGTCGACACCGCTTTTCCAGGTGGCCTCGGCCGGCGAACAGCCGAGATGCACCAACGCGTTGGCGAAACGGGCACCATCCATGTGCATCGGAAGATGAAACTCCTCGGCCACTTGCTTGATGGCGGCCACCTCGGAGACCGCGTAGACGGTGCCCCATTCGGTGGACTGCGTAAGGCTCACGGCGCTGGGCTTGACATGATGGATGCCGATGCCGGCCGCGAACGCGACGGCGTCGCGCAACTGCTGCGGCGCGATCTTGCCGTCCGTGGCGGGAAAGCCGATGAGTTTGGCGCCTCCCGTAAAGAATTCGGGAGCGCCTCCTTCGTCGGTGACGACATGCGCCGCCTCATAGCAGTAGATGGCTCCGTACGGCGGCGACACCTGCGCCAGCGCCAAAGAGTTTGCGGCGGTTCCCGTCGCGACCGGAAAGATGGCCACTTCGGTCTCGAACAGCTCGTTGGCGAGCCGTCGCAGCCGATGCGTGTAATCGTCGGCGCCGTAGGACGACACTGCCCCCACATTGGCGGCGGCGATCGCTGCCATGATGGCATCGCACGCCGGCGTCACGTTGTCACTGGTAAAAATGCGGTGCAAGGACTTCTCCCTCGGTTAAGCACGCTCGAAACGTGCGACGGTTTCGACGTGTTCGGTATAGGGCATGAGATTGAACGCCGTGAGGGCGGCCAAGCGCAAGCGCCCACGGGACGCAAGCCGTTCGGTGTCGTCGAGGAATGAATCGAGCGCACAGCTGACGTAAATCAACCGCTCGGGCGCATTCTCGCTCAAATAGTCGATGAGGTCGGCATCGAGTCCCTTGCGCGGCGGATCGGCGATCACCACCGCCATACCGTCAGCAACCCTGTGCGCACCACCCGCCAACCCCGGTACGACGGTCACTTTGGCTCGAGTCGTTGGATCGAGCTCTTCCAAACCCATCTCGAGGCCATGAAGCGAATGCACACTGAGTTCGTTCATGCGCATCTCACCGGCGCGCTCGAGCACCGATAAACCGATGGCACCCACTCCGGCATAAAATTCGGCCACTGGCGCACCCACGGGAATCTGCTGGCGCACGTGTTCGACGATACGCCCTGCAATCTCCAGATTGCTCTGACCGAAAGCACCCGGCGGATAGTGTATGAGCGTGCCGCCGAACCGCTCGACCACGCTCGGGCGCCCACACCACAGCTCGAAGTGCGGACCCAGAATCGTATTCGACGTATCTTCATTGGCGTTGAACCAGAGACTGTGCAGCGCAGTCCCCAAGCGTTCGCCAATCAACGCGAGACATTCGGCCAACGGGCCGGGGCTGGCCGTGTTCGCGACCAGCACGACTTGAGCGGTTTGCGAGCGGCGCTCGATCACGACTTGTAAATAACGCGCGAGCCCTCGATGTGCCTTATCCGAATAGCTGGTGACGCCGACATCGACCAGGGCACGGCGCACGACGGCGGCCACCCGGTTGATGAGGGGGTGGTGAACGCTACACGTCGGAATGTGCACGACGCGATGCGAGCCCGCTTCAAACAGACCGAGCTTGGGTGAGCCCAGACGTCCGCGAATGGCCAAGCGGGCACGATGACGAAAGCCCACCGGCTGGCCGGACACCACTTCGACTTTCGGCAAACCCCACCTGAGCGCCAAGTCGTCGAGCAAATCGCGCGCTGCCGGCGTAATGCCGCCGGCACCGAAATGCGGACAGCCGGGGCACGGAGGCCGGTGCGGACACCCGCCGGCTACGATACGGTTTTGCTCGAGCCGGGCAATTGGCCGGAGTCGAGCTGGCTCAGCAACAAACGCAGCGCGGCGGCGTTCTTGGGATCCTCGGCGCTGTCGAGCGCATCCTGCAGCACATCGCGGATGTCCTCCATGGTCACCAATTCCATGTCCCAAACGGGAAACATTCGCTCGCGTACTTCCTCGGTCTCGCTCAATTTGATGATGGTGTCATGCCGCGAATCACCCGCCAAGACGGACATCAAGTCCGTTACCTCCTCGCGCGGACCTTCCAGCCACTGAAAAAAAATCCCGCTGCCGAAAACCAATAAGCCCGTGATTCCCCGTCGCGCGTTGTGACGGCGCGAAACTTCGATGATGCGATCGACCGCAGCCTCATCTACATTGGCGGCGGCGCGGCTGCAATACACCAAGTTGTAAAGCAGTGGCAAATCGTAACCCGATAAGGGTTCGTCGCCCAGCGTAGCGTTAAGGTCTGGCATGAGTTTTAGTAGGCTAGCACAACGTCGTGTGCGCCGGACACCGGCACGCTCAAAGTAGGAAAAGCCTGACGAATCGTGACTTCGACTTGGGAATATATTTTTGCCCACCCGTCCGCTACCGTACTTACACACGTGACACACATGGGATGTCAGCGTGCCCGCTAGTTATCTCAAATGCCGCACATTCGCTTACTTCAAAACTCGAGGAGTCGTTTATGGACAGGTCGATCAACAAACTTGCAAATCGAGGTCAGGATTTGGCCAATCAGGTCGCTGACCGCGCCCAAACACTCGGCAACAAGGGAATGGACGTCGTCAGCGACGCCGCTCAACAGGCGCGCGACGTGATGTCGGATGCCTCGGATTCTTTGATCGCATACACAAAAAAGAATCCGGTGACGGCACTGCTGATCGCCGCTGCATCGGGCGTTCTGCTGACCACGCTCATCAAGGTTCTTGCGCCGCCGCGCGACTAGTTACGCGACCAGTTAAAAGAGAGTTCCATTGAAAGATATTCCGACGAGTCGCGTCAAAGAAGGCAATTCCAAGGCTCATGGCGCCATTTGGGATGGGAAAGGCACCAATTTCACGCTGTTCTCAGCAAATGCGACCAAGGTCGAGATATGTTTGTTCGACTCGGCCGGCCAGACCGAACGCGAACGTATCGTCTTGCCGGAATATACGGACACGATATGGCATGGCTACATACCCGGAGTCCATCCGGGCGATGTCTACGGACTGCGCGTGCACGGCCCTTATGAACCTCTCGAGGGACATCGGTTCAACCCGAACAAGCTGTTGCTCGACCCGTATGCTCGGGCTCATATCGGTGAACTGAAATGGGCGCCCGAGATATTCGGCTACACGATCGGTTCCGCGCAAGAGGACTTGAGCTACGACGAACGCGACAGTGCTCCCTTCATGCCCAAGTGCGTGGTCGTCGATCCGAATTTCGATTGGACCGGTGAACCGAAGACGCACGCCATTTCCTGGGATCGCACCGTAGTTTACGAAGCGCACGTCAAAGGCTTTACCAAACTGCATCCGGCGGTGGCGGACCACCAGAAAGGCACCTATGCCGGCATGGGTTCGAAGGAAGTGGTTCAGTACGTCAAATCGCTCGGCGTGACGTCCATCGAGTTGCTGCCGATTCATACTTTCATCAACGACAACAACCTGCTCGAGAAGGGTCTCACCAACTATTGGGGTTACAACAGCATCGGGTTTTTCGCACCCGATCCCCGCTATGCGTCCGCGCCCGAACAGGCGCTGCGCGAATTCAAGGAGATGGTTGCCAGCTTTCACGATGCGGGCCTCGAAGTCATTCTCGACGTCGTCTACAACCATACAGCCGAGGGCAACGAACGTGGACCCACCCTCTCCTTCAAAGGTATTGACAACGCATCCTATTACCGCCTGCTGCCGGATGAAAAACGGTTCTACATCAACGATACCGGAACGGGCAACACGCTCAATATCTCTCACTCGAACGTCATCGAAATGGTGACCGACAGTCTGCGCTATTGGGTGAACGAGACTCACGTCGATGGCTTTCGGTTCGATCTGGGTACGATTCTCGCGCGTGAATCCAACGGCTTCGATAATCAGAGCGGATTCTTGAAAGCATGTAATCAAGATCCGGTATTACGGACCGTCAAACTAATCGCCGAACCATGGGACTGCGGCCCCGGGGGTTACCAAGTGGGCGGGTTTCCGCCGGGCTGGGCCGAATGGAACGACCGCTATCGAGATACCGTCCGCGACTTCTGGAAGGGCGAGGCCGGCGCCGCCGCGGTGGCCGAGCGTCTCTGTGCGTCCGCAAAGGTATTCAATCATTCGGGGCGGCGTCCCTGGGCTTGCGTCAATTTTGTCACGGCCCACGACGGGTTCACGCTGAACGACATCGTGACGTACAACGACAAGCACAATGACGCCAACGGGGAAGAAAACAAAGACGGTAGCAGCGACAACCGCTCATGGAACTGCGGTGTCGAGGGGCCGAGCGACGATCCGGCCATCAATGCATTGCGCGAACGACAGCTTCGCAACTTCTTGGCCACGTTGTTGCTGTCGCAGGGCACACCCATGATGGTGGCGGGGGACGAGTTCGGCAGAACCCAGCAAGGGAATAACAATGCCTACTGCCAGGACAGCGAAATCAGCTGGCTGAATTGGAATCTCAGCGATAAAGGTCATTCGCTGGTGCGCTTCGTACAGAAGCTGACGACGCTGCGCGCGACCTATCCCATCCTACGGCGCAATCGTTTCTTGACGGGTGCGTACGACGATGATCTCGAGGTCAAAGATTTGACCTGGATCAACGCGTCGGGCTCCGAAATGACCTCCGAGGAATGGGCGGACACGAAGATGAAATGCTTCGGCATGTTGATGGACGGTCGGGCACGGCCAAGCGGAGTCCGTCAGCGCGGCACCGAGGCGGCGATGCTGATGGTTTTGAATTCGCACTATGACTTGGTCGAATTCACGTTGCCCGAGTGCACCGGCGGTTCGCAGTGGCAGTTGCTCATCGATACGAATCTTGGCGACGCCGAACCCGAGTACGTCGGTAGGACGGGCGACGTCTACGGCGTTACCGGACGTTCGCTCGTTTTGTATGTCCAAACGGAGTGAACGTCCAGGCGAGTCCCAACTAGGCCAGGGGATTCCCAACTAGGTCAGCGCGAGTCCTGAGGGGGCACGTAAATCGCCGTGCCCTTGCCTGTTTTCTTATAAATACCTAACGACCCGCCTACTCCGACGCCCACCGCAGAACTGCGCGAGTACGAGTCGGAACCCACGCCGGTACCGATGGAACCCGTCTGACGTTCGGCGAAGTCGCCGAGAATGATCCCGTTCGCGCCTAATTGTGCCGCTTGTGCTTTCAGCCTTTCGATCACTTTGTCGACCGATTTTTGCCCACCGGTACCAAACATGCTTTTGCTGGACGCGTCGAGCAGGGCGATTTCCTCAAAATGCACCGGCGGCGTCGTATAGATTTTCACGTCGGCGGGCGCTATGGCCGGTCGTGCGGTGCCCGTCAGGATATGCGACGACGGTGCGCAGGCGGAGGCCAACACGACGCCCAGCAACGTTCCGAATACTTTTAATTTCATGGGATTCCTAAGTTCCTTGTGCCTGGTCCGAGACGCCTTTCCAGCGTTTCCAGGAGCTGATCGTTATAGTGCAATCAGCAAAGTTTTCAAATAGGACAAGGCAGTGACTTGCTGAAGCCCGCGCGCAAAGTATCCGCGTCGTCCCCCTGCGCCAGATAGACGTAAAATTCGGCAAGATCATCGAAGATCGCATGTTCGGGCCTGACGCTGCCGATAAATTCGGCGATTTCCCGCATCTCCGGGGCCCACCGATACGCTTTGGGCAGCATGTCCGGAATCGTTTTTTGCAAGCGCTCCAATGTCGTTTGCTGACTGGATTGCAACTCGGCAACCAATAAATCGGCGACCCCGGCCCGCTTGGCCGCAAGAAACATCGCGGCACCGAGTGCGGTGATTCCTTTGGTGATGCCCGCGTAGGACATCTTCAAGGCGGATGCCGTGCCGATTTCGCGGGCGACGTGTCTCGCATCCAAGCCGTGCGCGCGCAGCACGGTACCGATGGAATCATCCTCGCCCGACAGATAAATCGTCGGACCCCGCTCGCCGTGGCGTGGCGGTCCGCCGATGATGCCACCGTCGGTGAATGCCGCACCGCATCGTCCGATGATGTCGGCGATGCCGCGCACGCTCGACGGGCTGACCGCATTTAAATCGGCGTAGCGCGGTACGCGCCCCATTACCGCTGCGGCTGTGGCGAATCGTCGAGCGGTGGCATTCGCGTGATCGGGCGGCACCACCGACAGGAACAGGTCGGCGCGCGCCAGTTCTTCGAATGGCACCGCCATCATGCCCGCTCGACGAGCGCGCTCTACGGTTGGCTCGCTGCGACCCTCGAGTGCGGTCAAGACTCGCGCGCCGCCGTACCTCAACCGCGCGCCGATCGCCGCGCCCATGGCGCCCGCGGCGACCACGGCTATCGTTGGAGTGCTCATACGTTGCTTTCCTTCAGTTGACCGACGAATTGTGCACGAGTCGCGCAGAAACATGGTGCAGGAATACGCCGACGTGCAGATGAGCAGCTTCAGCAGTTACCGTCCATCTCGCCCGGCGCATGATGATGCTCGGGCAAGTGCCTCCCACAATTAAACTTACTAAACCTACCAGGACACTCATCGTGACGACCATCACCCGACGAACGGTACTCACCGGCGGGGCCGCATTGGCGGCTGTCAGCCTCGATAGCGCGCAAGCGCTGCAAAGCGGCGTAGCCAATCGCGAAGATTCCTCTACGGTGCCGGTTAGCTTTGTGGTGAACGGCAAGGCGCGCACTCTCACTTTGGACCCCCGCGTGACCGTACTCGATGCGTTGCGCGACCATCTGGCTTTAACCGGCACGAAAAAGGGGTGCGATCAAGGCCAGTGCGGCGCGTGCACGATACATGTCGATGGCGAGCGGGTGTTGGCGTGTTTGACGCTGGCCGTGGCAGCCCACGGCAAACACATTCAGACCATCGAGGGGTTGACTCCCGAGGGGGCCAAGATGCACCCCATGCAACAGGCATTCATCGATCAAGACGGCTTCCAGTGTGGCTACTGCACACCCGGCCAGATCATGTCGGCGGTTGCCTGCATACGCGAAGGTCACGCCAAGACCGACGCCGACATACGGGAATACATGAGCGGTAATTTATGCCGGTGTGGTGCCTACCCTAACATCGTTGCTGCGATCAAACAGGCGCGCGACGCGGGAGTCGGTTGATGCGACCGTTTGTTTACGAGCGAGCCACGGACGTTGCGCAAGCATCACGCCTCGGAGTAGCCACGGGGCAGGGACAAATCGACGCGGGGACGCAATTTTTGGCGGGTGGAACCACGCTGCTGGACTTGATGAAGCTCGACGTCATGCGGCCCGCCAAAGTCGTCGACATCGGACCGTTGCACACCGCGCACGACGGGGTCGAGGTGAGCGCGGCCGGCTTGCGTCTCGGCGCCTTCGCGAAGATGTCCCGTGTCGCAGACCATCCCGACGTACTTCAACGCTATCCGGCCGTTGCCCAGAGTCTGCAACTCGCCGCCAGCGCGCAGTTGCGGAACATGGCCACTTTGGGCGGCAACGTGCTGCAGAGAACTCGTTGCAGTTATTTTCGCGATCCGAGTTGGGCGGCCTGCAACAAGCGTCGGCCCGGTTCGGGTTGTGCGGCGCTGACGGGTTTCAACCGCAACCATGCGGTGCTCGGCGTCGATACCAGTTGTATTTCGCAATATCCGGGCGATCTCGCGGTGGCTTTGATCGCCCTCGAGACGCAGGTCGAATTGACGGGCGCGCACGGTGTGCGTCGGCTGCCGTTCGGTGCGTTGCATGCGCCGCCTGCGGGCACCCCGCACATCGAGACGACGCTGCGCTCGGGCGAAATCATCACGGCGTTCCTCGTGCCGTCAAGCGCGTGGAGCCGGCGTTCGGTCTATTTGAAAATTCGCGATCGCGCCTCCTACCAGTTCGCCATCGCATCGGCTGCGGTGGCCTTGGATATGGACGGAGAACAGGTGCGGAACGTGCGCATCGGGCTCGGCGGCATGGCCTACCGACCATGGCGGGCGCTCGAAGCCGAATCCATGCTGACCGGCGCCGAGTTGACCGAGGCACGTGCAGA
>CAZZXZ010000004.1:58390-63317 GCA_964658135.1 uncultured Acetobacteraceae bacterium
GTGACCAGTTCGATCGCACGCGGGCGAATCGTCGGATTCAAACTTGAAGGCGCACAAGCCGTCCGGGGCGTGCTAGATATTCTGACGCACGAGAATGTGGGACAACAAGTCAAGCCGGCACCCGGACCTGATGGCAAACCGTCGACCACCTCTCTCGAGAGCGACAAGGTCTGGCACGCTGGCCAAATTGTCGCCATCGTCGTTGCGGATACCTTCGAGGCCGCGCGCGAAGCGGCAAATAAGTTGGTCGTCGATTATGTTGAGGAATCGCCGAGTGCGACATTCGATGCCCCCGGTGTGCTGGTCGAACCGCACAAACCGGCGCGCAGCCCGGATCCGAAGAAAGGCGACGCGAACGCGGCGTTGGCGGGCGCTCCGGTAACGGTCGAAGCGCGTTATTCCACACCTACCCAACATCACAATCCCATCGAACTGTTCACGACGACCTGTGTTTGGGACGGTACGCATCTGACCATCTATGATCCCTCCCAGTTCATGTGGGGTACCAAAGCTTCCGCGGCGACCCGGCTGTCGTTGGAGCCCGACAACGTGCGGGCCATCTCACGTTATGTCGGCGGTGCGTTCGGTTCCAAAGGGCCAAATCCGCGAACGGCCTGGATTGCCCTCGCCGCCAAACGCGTCGGACGTCCCGTCAAGCTGGTGCCTACACGGGACCAGGGGTTTACCATCGCCACCCACCGCGCAGAGACTCGGCAGCATCTCAAATTGGGTGCCACCTCTGACGGCAAGCTGGTCGCCCTCTTCCACGAGGGATGGGAAGTCACGTCGCGTCCCTCCGGCTACAACGTGGCAGGCACGGCGAGCACCGCGCGTATGTATGCCTGCCCGAACATCGCCACTGCGGTGAACGTCGTCCATGCCGATCGCAACACGCCGGGTTTCATGCGGGCACCGCCGGAAACGCCGTACATGTTTGCTCTCGAAAGCGCGATGGACGAGCTTGCGTACGCTCTGCACATGGACCCGGTCGAGCTGCGTCGGGTCAATGACACGCAAACCGATCCGGTGACGGGCACCCCTTTTTCGTCGCGATCGCTGATGAAATGTTTCGACCAGGCGGCGACGAAATTCGGTTGGTCGCGGCGCAACAGTGAGCCCATGTCGATGCGGGACGGTGATTGGCTGGTCGGCTATGGCTGTGCGACCGCGTGTTACCCGACGAACTTAGGGCCTGCGGCTGCGCGAGTCTCGCTCACGCCCGATGGTAAGGCGATCGTGGGAATTGCAGGTCACGAAATCGGCACCGGTGCCTACACCATCCTCGCCATGACGGCGGCCCGCGCGTTGGGATTGCACGTCGACGATGTGACCGTGTTCATGGGCGACAGCAATTTACCGCCGGTGATGATCGCCGGCGGCTCGAACAATGCCGCTTCGACGACCTGGGTGGTCGCGAAAGCGTGCGAAGAAATACGGCGCAAAATTGCCGATGCGGCGAGCAAAGCGCCCGACAGCCCGTTTCACGGCGCGGACCCTGCAACGCTGACGCTCGCCGACGGCTCACTGACGGGACTGCACGACACGCGCGAGACCCTGCGAACGGCGGTGACGCGCACGGGATACCGGCTGGAGGTTTATGCGGAAAATATTCCGCCCGGGCTGCCGGCCGACGCCATTGCCGCCATGACGCAGGGCAGACCCGCGATGTTGAGCGGCGAGGACCGCAAGGACGTCACCGCGTTTGCCTTCGGCGCGCATTTCGTCGAGGTTCGAGTGCATTCCCGCACACGTGAAATCCGCGTATCGCGCGTGGTGTCGGCGTTCGCCGCGGGAACCATCGTCAACACCAAGACCGCTCACAGTCAGTTCATGGGCGGCGTGATCTGGGGTTTGTCGTCTGCATTGCTGGAGGAAACCGAGTTGGATTTGAAAGCGGCGCGCTACGTGAACAACAATCTTGCCGATTACTTGGTGCCCGTGAATGCCGACGTGCCATCCATCGATATCATCATGGTTCCGGAAGATGATGATCGCGTCAATCCGCTCGGTATCAAAGGCATCGGCGAAATCGGTATCGTCGGAATGAACGCGGCCGTATCGAATGCCGTTTTTCATGCCACGGGCAAGCGGGTCAGGGATTTGCCGATTCGATCGGAAAGTCTTCTGTGATCACCGCTCGTAGGCAGTGACTTTCCCCTTCGGATCTTCGAAGAACCATGCTCGACGGTATGGCGAGGGGGGAAAGTGTGCTTGCAAGACGCCCGCCACCTCATCCTCGTCATGCAGGCGGGAGGTCATGAGCGTGTACGCCAAAAGGTCGCAGGGAGAGGTAACCGGATTGCCTGCGGTCAGCTTCAACTTCAATCGGGTCAAATCCATCGGCACCTTTCGTTCACCATCGGGAGTGGTGAACTGCGGTCCTTGCAAATTCACATCCCGGGCTATGTAAAGTTTGCGCACACCCGGTATGGCGGCGGCGGAGTAATATTCGCAGGGACCCGAAAAGTTCGGCGGCAGACTCATCAACCGGCGAAATAGCGCCGTCAACGACTGCCTGATGCTACGTGGGCCATCCAACGAATCGAATAAAATGCTGATGAACGCATCGCAAAAGCGACTCTCGAAGGCCTCACGAATGTCGGGTGCCAATGCCGCCACATGGTCTACGAGCCGCTGTTTCCAGCGCGGCATCAGATCCTGACGCGTGAGATAAGGGATGTCGTCCAACGACACGAGCTGAAAGTTCATCGAAGGAGCGCCGTGAACGTCGACGACGATAGTCCCGGGCGACGCCGACGGTTGTCGAATGCTGTCTGCGGCCCACTTAAAACGGGTGGTGGCGCAAAAGCGCTCGAACAATGCTTTTTCGAACCCTAGTTGGCGCGGGTTGACGGGAAACGCGGTAACGCCCCATGTACTGGATGCGGTCGCATGCCGGGTCTGTGCGCTGCCTTTTCCGACAACGCGAATCATCGATCCGTTGCCGACCATAAGCAAATCTCCGTGCCTTACGGTGTCGATTCGTTACGGTATATTTCGTGTTTGGGGAGGCTTCGGATGCACGAACCACTCGACGTCAGAACGATGCGCTTCGATTCCACCACCATACCGCGCCGAATACAGCCACCATCACCACGGAGGTGACCAGCTTCATGAGCGTGCCGAAGATCAGCCCGACCCAAGCGCCGATCCCGACCTGAGTCGAGCGCACGACCCCTTTACCAGCGCTCCATTCACCGACCAGTGCGCCGACGAAAGGCCCCAGCAGCAATCCCGGCAGCCCAAAGAAAAGTCCGATCACCGATCCCGCCAGTGCACCCCAAACCGCCTGACGGCTGGCGCCCACGCGCTTGGCTCCCAAAGCGGCGGCCAGCAGCTCGAGTGCCAATCCTATGGCCCCAATGGCCGCGATACCGAGCAGCCAACCCACGCCGACATGACGATACTGATCGACCCCGCAGAGCAGCCATAATCCCGCGAAAATGATCGGTATGCCCGGCAAGGCGGGAATCACCGCTCCAAGCAGCCCCGTGATGACCAGCGCGAACGAAATGATGTAGACCAATGAAGCCATCCGATATTTCTCGACATGCGCTGGCGGCGATACCTAGTTTTATATACAGTACGCCGCAGCTTCTCCCTTGACCCGCTTATTTTGCCGAGTACCGCTCGAAAGAGGCGGCGTCATCGAAATACATCAATCCGGTTTGGGCGAGCGTATTGCGCATGCCATAGATGTCGAGTCCGAGTTCGCCGCTGGCGAGGCGCTTGCGATTGCCGGCCTCCCGCCGTTCCCGGTTGGCCGCCGCAACGGCGATCTCTGAAGCTTTCTCCCTAGGTACCACGACCACACCATCATCATCGGCGACGATGACGTCGCCTGGATGCACCAGCGCACCGGCGCAAATGACCGGCACGTTGACCGAGCCAAGGGTCGCTTTCACGCAACCCCTGCCGTTGATGCCTTTCGACCAGACCGGAAATCGCAAATCCCGCAGCTGCGCCGTGTCGCGGCAGGCCGCATCGATGATGAGCGCGGTGGCGCCCCGCGCCATGTACGAGGTCGCCAACATATCGCCGAACATACCGTCGACATTGTCCGAGGCGGTTGCAACGACGGCAATATCGCCCGGCTGCAACATTTCCGCCGCCACGTGCAGCATCCAATTGTCGCCCGGCTGGGCGAAGATCGTCACTGCGGTGCCGCACGCTTTGGCGCCGGCATAAATTGGCCGCAGGTACGGCGCAAGCAATCCCGCTCGTCCCATGGCTTCATGAATGCTCGCCACGCCATGATGTGCGAGCGCGTCGATGCTCGACGCATCGGCGCGAACGATATTTCTTATCGCGATACCGGATTGACCGATCATGCGCGGACAGTCACTGCGGAACATTGGGGAGAAAGGTGAACTTCTGACCGGCTATCGAGGCCGATGCCATCAATCCGCCTTTCGCCACCGCGAAGGTGGCCATGCCATCCTGATACACACCCTGGGTGGTGGCATTATGTTGTCCGTTGCTGACACCGGTTTGGTCCCCGCTCGTGCCCACCTGTGCGTAAGCGCCGGAGGTCGCCGCAGCGACACTGGCATCGGCGCCGAATTCGAACTTTCCCGATTCGAATTGTTCGAGCGCATGACCGTCTTCGAAGAAGATGATTTGGCTGAACGCCTTGCCGCCCAGCTGGAAACCTAAGCTGATCTGGCTCATCGTCGTGGTGCCGACGAACTTATCGTGGACGTATACGCGCCCCCGGCCGTAAGCGCCGCCAACGCCAACCGCGGCCGCCCCCACCGTCGGAAACACTGCGTAGGCATAGCTCTTCGCGAAGAAATCCGCGCTCTCGCCCGCCTGTCGAAAAATTGCGATGGTAGCTTCGAAATCCGCAGCGACGGCCGCGTTGGCCATGATGGCCAGAAGTGAAGCCGCAACGGCGCTGCCAAAGAGTCGTTTCATAGGGGTTCCT